>JBBSJX010000009.1:0-23042 GCA_038256825.1 Chitinophagales bacterium | reverse complement strand
TATATGAAGGATTTTGCTATTGCTTACCCAATTACGCAACCACCGGCTGCAAAATTACAAGGCACTAAAAATAATGAAATTGCATTTGTGCAACCAGTGGTTGCACAAATTCCCTGGACACACCACACTATTATCCTGGATAAGCTGAAAACGGAAAAAGAAAGACTGTACTACATTGAAAAAACGGCTGAAAATGGATGGAGCAAAAGCATATTGGTTTTACAAATTGAAAGTGGTTTGTATATAAGGCAGGGTAATACAATTAATAATTTTCCAACTACATTGCCAGCTTACCAATCAGATCTGGCAGGCGAGATGTTTAAAAATCCATACGTTTTCGATTTTTTAAATCTTGGCGAGGAAGCAAAAGAAAGAGAGCTGGAAAACGCATTAATACATCATTTAAAAAAATTCATGCTCGAATTGGGGAGGGGATTTGCTTTTGTAGGTAATCAATTTAACCTGCAGGTGGATGGCGATGATTTTTTTCTTGATATGCTTTTTTATAATACCCGACTGCATTGCTATGTGGTATTTGAATTAAAGGTTGGAAAATTTGAACCTGAATTTGCCGGTAAACTTAATTTTTATCTTAATACGATTGATGCCCAAATAAAAACAGCCGACGATAAGCCTACTATTGGTATTCTCCTTTGCAAATCGCCTAATAAAACAGTAATAGAATACGCTTTGCGGGGTATTGACAAGCCGATGGGTGTTGCCGATTTTGAATTAAAAAAATACCTGCCCGAAGAATTGAAAACAGAATTACCAACCGTTAAGGAATTAAAGCAGGAACTGGAGAAAGACTTTGACGAACTGAAAGAACAACCAAATCCTGTTGAGGCAAGGCTAAAAGCTATTAAAGATAAACTCAAAAATATACTCGCAGATGAAATACAAACGCCTGCTACCTATCCTATACTGCAAAACTTATACAACAACGGGTTGAAGCCATTGTATGAAGATCTGATAGAAAACTTAACCGTATTTGAAAATGACTTTCACGGCAAAACATTTAGCTGGCAGTGCCCTAATAAACATATAATATCATTTAAACAATTGGATGAATTTTGGAACAGCGAAGAAAACCTGACAAACGCAAGACAGGTGGATTTTAATTATACTTTTCATGGACTTAAAAAAGCCGGTACAGAAAACTGCAGCGCACATTTCAGTCTTAATTTTATAATGGATACTTACTGGTATGGCTTTGTACTGGTTGATCATAATAATCAGCAGCCCTTTTTAAAAAAACTATATCATCAGCCTATAACTGATACAGATAAGCAAATAATTGTTAACCTGGTAATGACGAATATAATGGATGAAATAGACAGGATCCTCGAAAGGATAAAAAACAGTTAAGGTAAAGTTGTTAAAGCAATTATCACACAGACAAAAATGCTTGCAGAGGATTTACTGAAAGACCCCGATAATTAGCCGACGCACCAAGTCAGGCACCGGTTGATTAATTTTACTCAATATTATTTGACAGTATGATTTCTCACACATACATTTTTTTGCATTATTTCCTCAAAAAATTTTTATTAAACTGCTGCCCTATAATTTAATGTACAAGTGTGCGACGCAACAAAAGCTGCCATACGTTTCTATGCCTGGTCCAAAAAAAATAAAAATTAATGCGCTACAACCTTTTACCTTTTTTAACGCAAAATGGTTACAGAACCGCTCATTTGCTTGCGGCCGTTTTTAGGATTGATGATATAATAATAAGTGCCCACTGGTAAAGGCGAACCTTTCCAGGTTCCATCCCATGGTTTAGCATAACCAACAGTACTAAAGAGCAACTGGCCATTGCGATTGAAAACATCGACCGTTGCACCGGGATAACTTTCCAGGTATTGTATTACCCACACATCGTTTATGCCATCACCATTGGGAGAAAACACATTTGGAATAGTGGGTGCTTTTAAGATTTTGATAAATAGTTGGTCGCTGGTGGCACAACCGCCCCTGGCAGTAACGGTAAGCTTATAAGTGATATCAGCAACGCCCATTATTTTGGGATATTGTGAAGTGTCGTTGAAAAGGTATGTTGATGGCGTCCATTTAAATTGAAGATCGTTGCCGGTTGCCACGGGATTTAATGTTGCTGTGCCGCCTTCCAGCACCACCATATCGGGTCCGGCATTTACAACCGGGTAGGGATGAACCGTTGCCAGTTTTACATGAGAACCTGAAACACAGCCATACTGATCTGTTATAAAAAGATTGATTGGATAAGTACCGGGTTGGGTGAAAGTTTTGGTATTATTAGCAGCAGAGGAAGAAGTTCCATCACCGTAATCCCACTCCCATTTGGCAACTGGCCCGCCTCCACTGGTTGCAGGCCCGGTTAATATAAACGGATCGCCCAGGCAAACATTCTTAGTTGAAATTACATAACCGCTATTGGGTTGAGGATAAACCGTTTTTAATTGCTGCGTTAAGGAATCTTTACAGCCAAAACCAGAGGTAACCTCCAGTTTAACATTGTAAGGCCCAAGCGCTGAATAATTATGAACCGGGTTTCTTAAAACAGAACCTGTTGTATTGTTCTGATCGCCAAAACTCCAATTATAAGCAAAAGAAGATTGGCTACCATCGGGAATGGACGAAAGGCTATTGAATTGTGCCGTGCCTGCAAATAAACAAACTACGGGAAGCGAAAAATTAACACGCGGCAGGTATTGAACCTGAACCGGTTTAATAACGGGCAAACTCTGGCAACCACTATCGGTAAATACCTGTAGCCTTACGTTGTAAGTGCCCGCTACACTAAAGGTTTTACTAAAGGAGTTGTTGTTGTTCAGGTTGGAAACCGTGTTATCGGCAAAGTCCCATTTCCATTGGGTGAGTTTACTAAAATTAGCAACAGACGAATCAGTAAAAGTTATACCACTGCCCTCGCAGGTAGGCGAACTAAAACCCCAATTGGCAACAGGTGAAGGCCAAACGGTTATGTTGCTGGTTACTGAATCGCGGCAACCATTATTTAGTACATGCAAATATTGAATGGGGTATGTGCCCACTTTTGCAACTGAGGGATTAAACAATCCGTTAGTAGAAACACCATTACCGGAATAAAAACCTGCACCGGGAAATAAAGCAACATCGCTTGCCTGGGTTATTTGCCGTGCTCCTGCCTCTAAACAAATGCCGGGCATGGTACTAAACGATACCATTGGACTGGCATTAATGGTTACCTGTTTTGTTTTGCTATCCACACATGTGGCCCCCGAATAAGCTATAAACCGAACCTGGAAATTTTTTGATGCAGGTGACTGAAAATTGGGGTACATGTGCGAATAAATTTTTCCCGGCAAAGGATTATCATCTGTGTAAATTACCGTTGGAGCACCCACAACATCCCAAACAACCTGGATTTTTGTAATGCTACCAAAATTTACGGTGGATGCATTCTGAATTTGAACAGTCGTATTACTACACAGACTCCCCCCACTTAAAACGCTGAAATCTGAAACAGGTATATCACCATTAATTGTAAAGGCTTTGGTTATATTGGTTACACATCCATTAACCGAAGTAATGGTTAATGAAACAGTATAATTTCCTGTAGCCGTGTATTTATGTTTAGGATTTTTTAGGGTTGAGGTGTTGGGATTGAGCGGGGTTGCGTTTGGATCACCGAAATTCCAGGCATAGGTAAAATTGCTTTGGGTATTATCGGCTATATAACTGCTATCTAAAAACTGAGCAAAAGCATCGGTCAAACATACTTCGGGTACAATAAAATTGGCTACCGGCTGGGGCTTAATTACCGTTGTTTTTAGCAGCGTATCACTTTTACAACCCTTACTACTTACCAACGAAAGTTTAACCGGGTAACTACCCGCTGCATTAAATATTTTGGTGAAGGGGTTGTTGTTTGAATAAGATACAGTACTTCCATCACCAAAATTCCAGAACCAATTGGTAAGGGTCCCGTTTTTAGAGGTGGACTGATCGGTAAAATTTACCTGTTTGGTTTCGCAGGCCGGTAATGAACTAGAGAAAGCAGCTACTGGCAATGCATTTACCATGGTTGATTTTGTAACGGTATCGCTCAGGCAACCCTTGTCTGACACAACAACCAGCTTTACTGAATATAATCCATCAGCCTGGTAGCGGTGTTTGGGATTGCGGAGGGTGTCGGTTGTACCATCTCCAAAAATCCAGTTCCATTTTACTACGGTGCTTCCTGAACCATTACTGGCATCCGTAAACACCGTTGTATCTCTAAAACAACCTTCGGGCACTACCGTAAATCCGGCTTTTGCCTGGGGGTAAATATTTGCAACAACTTTGGTAGTATCTTTTATACATCCATAAATGGATGTTACCTGGAGTGTAACATTAAATGGTCCAACAGCAGTGTAATTATGAACAGGATTTTTTGCGGTGGCAATTGTATTGTCACCAAAATTCCAATTGTAAGTTAAATTGTTGACTGTACCATCTGCAATGGTTGAAAGGTTATTAAAGTTTGCAGCACCCATCGGCAGGCAAATATTGGGAACACTAAAATCTACTACAGGGTTTTGATGAACCGCAATTGTTTTGGTAAAAAGTATACTCCTGCAGCCGGAATTACTCTCCACCATTAAGGTTACCAGGTAATTCCCGGGTGTAATATAGGTTTGGGTTACATTGGCATTTGAAGTATTAACCACTTTATTTCCATTTCCAAAATCCCACGACCATTTAACAATTGTGCCTTTGGCAATGGTAGAAGTGTCTGTAAAAGTGATCACCCCACCTATACAGGTTGGAGCGGAAACACCAAACTTAGCAACAGGCTCACTCGAAATCACCACAGGCTTTAGGGTATCGCTGATACAGCCGATGTCGGTAAAGGATTGTAAGCGAACATTAAAAGAATCAGCTATTGCATATTTCTTCAGCGGATTTTTTAAACTGTCGGCTGTAACATCTCCAAAATCCCACAGCCATTTTACAATTGGCCTGCCTTTTCCATTGCTTGCATCTGTAAAACGAACAGAATCGCCTAAGCAACCCGAATGAGTAAAATTAAAATCAGCAGTGGGCGGATCAAAAACTACCACATCATACTTAATTTCCTGTATGCCACTACAACCGTCGGGAGTGGGATTGTTTGCCGTAACTTTTATAGGATATGTGCCACCTTTATTAAACTCAAAAGATGCGGCAATTTTATAAACATTTAAAGTACGCCCATCAAGTATGTAGGAACTATCGGGAACGGGAGCATTATTGGTTATGGTTGCATTGGGTGCCAGGTTGGGATTATTATTAAAATTCCACTCCAGCGAGGTGGCTTTGTAAGGAAGGGTGATAGCAAAGTAAAAAGGCGCTTTTACACAAGTGGCCGGAAAATTCACCGTAGCAAATTGATTTTGCAATGTTACAAACTGATATAGGTCTTTTACATTGGTACCCGCATTATAACCATACGATTCCACATTACCATATCCATAGGCTATGCATATAAAGCCACTATCGCTGGTTATACGGTGCGCCGGATTAATAAGTGTTGAAGCTGAAACGTCTTCCTTTATGTAAGAGTAATTGGTACCTGCAATGGCAATGGGTGTGGCCTTGGGCGCAGCGCCATCAATTACCAGCGAGTTAAACGTGTTTGTTTTAAAAATAATATTCAGGTAGTGGTTAAAAATATTAGTGTTAGGTGGCGTCAAGTCCATCCGGGCGCTCATGACCGTTATATCATTTAATGTTTGCTCAACAGCATTTAATATAATCATTTCAGGATCGGAGTTTACCCCATCACATCCCTGTGTTATCATGTATTGAAAAACACAAATGGGCTTATCTGAAGTAATTACCCTGGCAGTATTATTTCCTTGTGTATTGATTTCGTAAAAACGCCCACTTACCAGTTGCGACAAGGGTAAAGGCGTACCATTTACCGTTACTACGGTTGTAGGATCCTGCACCAGTATCCTGAAAATATCGTATGCCCTGAATTGAAAAGGCGCTGTTATATACGTTTTACCCCACGAGGCAAATGGAAATACCTGCTGGTATAAATTATCGCCAGAGGTTCCACCGGGGCAGCCCATTGCCGTCCAGGTTGATCCGGAAAAAACCGCGATGGGTTTACAAACCTGCAAACCCGTAGCTACCGATTTTATATACGACCCCGTCAAATCTTCATTACTCTGGTACTGGTACACATCGCCTTTTGAAAGATTTACGGTAAAGGGTACGTTAGCTGAATGAATACCACTTGCATCAGCATTGGTTGGAGTCACTTCAATAGTGGTATTGTCCACCGTAGCTACCACGGCAAATTCGGTACGCCTAACCTGGTTGGTACCATTTGATTTATAGGTAGCAACATAATATTCTTTACCCAGCGTGTTGGTCGGTATAATTAAGGAGGAACCCGAACGTGCTGCATTTAAAATATGGGCATAAACCACAACCGGTTTGTTGGCTGTTATGTGGATTCCTTTTTTAGCACCAATCCCTTCAATCTGGCCGTTATAGGCAAGCGAGTTGGATGGATTAGTAGCATTGGTAATGCGTACCGTAGTGGCCTGGTTTGCCAGCACACTAAAATTTACCGTGCTGCCATTAATATCAACAGTGCCCGTAGCATTTTGATCGGAGGTAATGTACAATGCCATTCTTGATCCGGTGCCATCAATATGGCCCGTATAAGCTACCCAAAAATCGGTGCCTTTATTCGAAAAATCCTGCGACATTACTGCGCCCGAAAAAAGAATTACCACCCATGCCAAAAAAAGTTTGTACACCATAATCAGTTCAAAAAAACCACCTACCGGTTTTAAATATGTTTAATTAATAAAGTCCGCTAAATAATAAGCCGTAAACATTATTGAACAGACTGTATAAGTAGTCGTTTAAGTTGCATTTGGGTGCATTTCAATCCCTCCTGCTCAAAGCGCAACAAAAGCAGTATACACAAGTAGTTTAAAATAAATTATTTGAAAATAGTGTTTATATAATTGTCGCCTTTTCTTTTGTTAACCGACAGAGGTTTTCATAGCGGCATCGTTGTGTCACTCTCTTGTACTGATATATTTTCATTGCATCATTTTCTTTATACATTTAATTAGCTACTTAAAGATTGCGTCAGTTTTAAAATGCACCCGTTGCATTTCATTGCGGCCACAAAAAAACAATCGCTGCGTAATTTAGCAATAAAACCCATTCAACATATGGCGATTTACAAACAAAAACCATTGTATATAATTCAAACTGAAACTATTAGGGCAAAGAGATCGCAATATCGATAAGTTTAAACTTTGAGTTACCATGGATAAATTTGGTTTCAGGTGAAGGTATTTTTCAAACAAGGCTGTTTCAATATTTGTGTATCACCTTATCTGAAACTGTTTTTTTGGTAACCAGCATTTGATTTTCAATTATACATCGTTGCTGCCTTACCGACTTTCGGCGGTTAGCATTCTTCAACTTCATTTACGCTCACAGGCACACCATAACTTAACAACCTTATGATTGCTACAAACAATTGGGTAACTTTATTGGCAATGCTCATGTAAAAACAATTAACTATGTCAAACTTATTTAATAAAGATGTTGGAGGAAGGCAATTTAACTTTCAGCCCTATAACATTGGAAACGAGGTAGGCTACCATGTAGATGTAAAAGATACTGATGGTAATCGGTATGAATTTAGAATGGTGCGGCCGGAGGATAAAAACTGGCAATTACGGGGAGAAAATTTACCAGCCTGGTTATTAGATTTAGAAAATGAAATGATAAAAAGTATTAATGAACATGAATAAGGATTAACTCCAAATATTTTCCGCACCGTAAAGTTTCGGGTGTACAAGTGATCCCCGCATCGGCACAATGGCGTGAAACTTAAAAAAAATAAGGCTGGCTGAAATCCCTGTCTGATATGGGTTTAAACTAAAATCTGATCGTTAAAAATAAAGGTATAAGCAGTAATCACAGAGCTCACGGAGGAAGAAGCACAGAGAAATACCGGAGTTATTTCATTGTGTTCTTTGTGAAATACGCTTGTTTTATCTGTAGTCAATTTTAGAGTTAAAGGACATAAACTTTGTGTAGAAAAAGCTGCTATGAAACGATGCGGTACAAGGGAGTGAACCGCCAGAGGTCGGTCAGGCTACAACGATGTCCAATAGTATTCCTGCTGTTCGTCCAATAAAAAAATGCGCAAATTGACGCACATGTGCATAAGCGGGGACGATGTTGAATAAAGTGTTCTGGATGGAAATAGAATATTTTCTACATCCTTATCCGCTCAAAAAAGGTAACAACCGTATCTTTTTTTAGCCGCACCTTTAACCACGACCGGATGGATTGTGCCTCAATATTTGAAAATACAGGCGTCAGCGGGCTTTTATACACGATAATGAGGGATAAGGTGTCGGGATTGATAGTGGAATTATCGTTGTATAAATTTCCATAGTCCACCTTTTCAATCTTTGAATTTATAGTTTTTAACTCGGCCCCTAATTGAGCAGAAGACACCAGGATATCGTTTGTATAATTGATTTTGCTTTCTATGGCCTTTAATTTCTGATCGTTATTATTCAGGTTGCTCAAAACTCTTTTCCATTCTTCGTTACTAAACTGCTCACGTCGTTGCTTTATCACCAGCAGGGTACCGTCCAGGCCGTATCCTTTCATTAAATGCTGAAACGAATCGATTTCTGCAGGTTTAAATACCTGGTTTAAAAAGGCAAGTTCTAAAATAGCCGGCTCATGCAGTTGATCGTTTTTTTTGTATATAACTGTATAACCTTTCGAGGTAAAATTATTGGCAATAAAGAGGTTAATATTATCGGTATACTTTGAACGGTTAATGGCCTGGTAAGCAAAAAAAGTAGAGGGCACCAGCATAAAAACAATAACCATTGTAATGGACCAGCGCATACTACGGGCTTCGGATTTGTCTAAAAACTGCACCGTGGGATACCGTAGGTATTTCACCATTATAAAGGTGGCCAGGCTTATAAAAGTGCAATTAATCAAATAAAGGTAGAATGCTCCAAATAAGTAATTCATTTGCCCGGTGGCAAAACCATATCCGGCTGTACACAAAGGCGGCATTAAAGCAGTTGCAATAGCAACACCAGGTAAAATAACTCCTTTTTCCTTGCGCGAACTACCGATGATGCCTGCCATGCCTCCAAAAAAAGCAATTAAAACATCGTAAATGGTGGGGGTAGTTCGCGATAATATTTCGGACTGGGCACCGCTTAATGGTGTTACCCAAAAATAAAGGGACGAAACAAGAAAGCTGATGAGGGTAGCATTCAGCAGGTTCATCAACGATTTTTTAAGTAGTTTAAAATCGTTAATGCCTAAGGCCAAACCGGTACCCACAATAGGGCCCATTAATGGTGAAATAAGCATTGCCCCAATTACTACCGCCGTGGAGTTTACATTTAAACCAATGGATGCAATAAGAATTGCAAAAGCCAGAACCCACAACCGGGTGCCTCTAAAAACAATGTTTTTGGTAATGGATGCAATCGTTTTTTGTTCCAGTTCTTTGTCCTCATGTAAGTCGAGCAGTTGCCGGAGGCTGACCAGTAATCTCTTAAATAACATGAAAAAGGTTTTTAATTACATCAAATGGCATAAGCAAATATCCATCTTTATTATTCAAATAAATTAACGGCTTCAAGGCTTTTTTCTTTTTATATCTTGCTGCATAAGCTATAAATTTAGCACTCCAATAAAATTTTAACTATGCTTACCTCACGACGTAATTTTTTAAAACATGGCTCTATGGCTGCTGCCGGAACCATGTTATTTTCGAACGAAATTTTTGCCCGTAAAAAAGACGGACAGATTGTAGGGATACAATTGTATTCAATACGGGATGAAATGAAAAAAGACCCCGCCGGCTCGTTAAAAAAACTGGCCGATATGGGTTATAAAAATGTAGAACATGCCAACTATGTTAATGGTAAATTTTATGGCTATTCCCCGGCCGAATTTAAAAAGCTGCTGGATGGCCTGGGATTAAAAATGCCCAGCGGGCATACAGTAATGGGTAAGCAGCATTGGGATGCCGGTAAAAAAGAATTTACTGATTTATGGAAACAAACGGTGGAAGATGCGGCTATTGTTGGACAGGAATATGTGATCAGCCCTTGGCTGGATGCATCGCTACGTACCAGTTACGACGACCTGTTAAGTTATATGGATGTGTTTAACAAAAGCGGGGAGTTGTGCAAAAAATCGGGGATGAAATTTGGCTACCATAACCACGACTTTGAGTTTAGCGAAAAGCTGAATGGTATGACGGTTTATGATATCATGCTTTCAAACACCGACCCATCGCTGGTAATGCAACAACTGGATATAGGTAATATGTATAACGGCGGGGCAAAGGCCGAAGACATACTTAAAAAATATCCCGGCCGTTTTGAATCGCTGCACGTTAAAGATGAAATACCCAGTAGTCACGGAAATGAAAAGTACGAATCCACCATACTTGGAAAAGGGATCGTTAATTTAAAGAAAAACCTGGAGCTGGTTAAAAAAACCGGTGGCACCAAACACCTGATAATTGAACAGGAATCCTACCAGGGACAGGACCCTTTTGATGCGGTTAAAGATGATTTACAAATAATGAAAAAATGGGGATACTAATATTCTAATAAACTTTAAGTGAAGGCCATGCATGATGCATGGCCTTTTATATTTTCTATATCAATATTTATACCTGGGTTGAATTGATATTGAATTAATTAGTAGGTTACATTTTTGTAATAATTCCCCCAATCCTAAACAACTGTCAAATGAAAGTGACAATAAAATTATGTTCATGGTTAATTGTATTGTTTTTAGTTTTTAGTCACCTGAGTACTATAGCCCAAACACCGAAACCCGTAAGCACTGCTACTCCCAATCTTGCAACAAGGGCTGGTTTATTACGGGGGCCTTATTTACAGGTAGCCACCAGTGAAAGTATTATTATCCGCTGGCGCACAGATGCACTAACACGTAGTGTTGTTCACTATGGGCCATCGCCCGACAGTTTAAATATGACGACCGAAGATGTTAACCTCGCTATAGACCACGCTGTGGTTTTAAAAGGATTAACCTCCCGCACAAAATATTATTATTCCATTGGTGGAGGTTTGGGCGATACTTTACAAAAAGGACCCGAAAATTATTTTGTTACCCTACCAGTGCCGGGCACCGAAGGCAATTATAAAATTGGCGTATTTGGCGATTGTGGTAATAGCAGTCCAAACCAATTGAAAGTAAGAGACCAGTTTATTAAATACTTGGGCGATGACAAACAAATGGATTCCTGGATTTTGTTGGGCGACAATGCCTATAACAGCGGTACCGATCCTGAATACCAAAAAAACTTTTTTAATATTTATAAGGACAACCTGCTAAAAAAATATCCTTTATTTCCTTCGCCAGGCAACCACGATTATAACGATCTGAATAAGTTTAAGGCTACGGCACAAGCCACCCACAATGTTGCTTATTATCAAAATTTCTCCATGCCCACCAGGGGCGAAGCCGGAGGAGTTGCCAGTAATACACAAGCCTTCTATTCGTTTGATATTGGCAATGTGCATTTTCTTTCGTTAGACTCTTATGGTAAAGAAGACAACACCACCCGGTTGTACGATACTTTAGGTGCACAGGTGCAATGGATTAAAAAAGACCTTGAAGCGTTTAAAAACATCAAAAGAAGTTGGGTAGTTGCTTACTGGCATCACCCACCTTACACCATGGGTTCGCACAATTCCGATACTGAAACCGAGCTGGTAAAAATAAGGGAGAACTTTATACAGGTGTTGGAACGTTACGGGGTGGATCTTGTATTGTGCGGTCATAGCCATGTGTACGAAAGATCGAAGCTAATAAGCGGCCATTTTGGAATGGAAGCAAGTTTTAACCCTGCACAAAACAATGTAAGCAACTCATCAGGTTTGTATGATGGAAGCCTAAATTCGTGCCCTTATATAAAAGATCCTATAACCAATAAAGGAACGGTGTATGTAGTTACCGGGTCGGCTGGCGCACAAAAAGGACAGCAAAAAAGCTACCCACACGATGCGATGTATTTTTCGTACAACTCCTTGGGCGGGGCCAGTATGCTAGAGGTTGAGGCCAATAAACTTACCTTAAAATTTATTGCCGCCGACGGCGAAATAAGGGACCAGTTTGTGATGATGAAGGATGTAAATAAAACGCAAACCATAAAAGCACGTAAAGGCGAAAAACTCACCTTAACGCCCTCATATATCGGGCAGTATAAATGGAACAATGGAAGCACCAATAAAACCTTGGTAATAATGCCTAAAGCAGGTAAAACCATTTATACGGTTCAGGATCCGTACAGTTGTTTAAAAGATACTTTTGAAGTAATCGTTTCCCGTAAATAAGTATAGGGTAAATAATTTTTATGTAGCCAACGGATTCTGCTTTGAGCAGCATCCGTTGCGTCGCACTCTTGTGCCGTATAACAATATGCAGTGTTTTAATAATGCTTTATTTTTTAATAAAAGCCCAGGCAATTACAAAAAATCCTAAGCCGGTTATTATGGGTGGTATAATTAGTTTAGGACCTGAAGCACCCAGGTAAATCATTATAATTCCTAAAATAATAAGAATGATTGCTGGTATAATAACCCCTGCACGATTATCCATAATTTGAAATTTTGAGTTGAATAAAGCTTTGCAGTACAAGTGTGCGACGCAACAATGCTGCCATTTGCAAAATGTCCGGTCCACAAAAAAATTTACTTGCTATGGCATGCACGTTTAACATTAGCCCATACACTTTTTAATCAAACTTATTTTTTTTACGCTTCTGGTCGCGACCTTTTGCTTTGGCAGCGGGTTTCTTTTGTTTTGGTAACTCCTCTTCTTCTCCAGGTTTTATTACCCACTCGTAATCCGCCTGCCGCCTGGTTAAATTTGCTGAAATAACTTTTATCCAAATTTTATCCCCTATTCTAAATTTGCGGCCACTGCGTAAACCCACTAAAGCATAATCACCTTCAATCAACCTGAAATCATCAAAATCACTCAGGCTGGCAACAGATATAAGGCCTTCGCATTTATGTTCAACAGTTTCGGCCCAAAAACCAAAACCCGATACGCCGCTTACCACAGCCATAAATTCCTCACCAATATGATCCTGTAAAAACTCAATTTGTTTGTATTTGTTGGCGGCTCTTTCGGCATCCATAGCGCTACGCTCCTGCTCGCTGGAGTGCTTGCTTTTTTCTTCCATCTTTTTATCGATGATAGGTTTTCCCTCCAGGCAGCTCTGCAAAACACGGTGTACCAAAATATCGGGGTAGCGGCGAATGGGCGAAGTAAAGTGGCAATAAAATTCAAAGCCTAAACCATAGTGCCCTATATTTTCGGTGGTATAAACCGCTTTGGCCATGGTGCGTATTCCCAGTTGCTCCAGCACATGTTGCTCGGGTTTGCCTTTAACTTCCTGCAGCATAGTGTTAAAGCTGTAAGCAATCTGCTCCGGCGACGACACGTTAAACTTATGACCATATTTTGCAGCGAAGGCAATAAAAGGTGTAAGCTTGTTTTCATCGGGCTTGTCGTGAACGCGGTAAGGAAAAGGCACCGGCTTATCTTTTACTTTTATTTTACCTACATATTCAGCCACGGTTTTATTGGCCAGCAGCATAAACTCTTCCACTAACTGGTGGCTTTCCTTACTTTCCTTTACTACAATACCGATGGGCTTGCCCGTTTCATCCAGTTTAAAACGAACTTCGGTAGAGGAGAAATTGATGGCTCCTTTTTTAAAGCGTTCGGCCCTGAAGCGCTGGGCAATATCGTTCAGCAATAAAACTTCTTCGTTATGTATGCCTTCGCCTGTTTCAATTATTTCCTGTACATCCTCGTAAGTAAAGCGTTGGTTGCTATGGATTACGGTGCGGCCGATCCAATGTTTCTTAATCTTTCCTTTCTCATCCATTTCAAACATGGCCGAAAAGGTTAGTTTGTCTTCATTAGGCCGCAGCGAGCACAATTCGTTGGATATTCTTTCGGGCAACATGGGGTTAACCCGGTCGGGTAAATAAACGGACGTTGCCCTAATATAGGCGTCGTTATCTAATTCGGTTCCGGGCAAAACATAATGGCTTACATCGGCAATGTGCACCCCAATTTCGTATAGGCCTCCTAACAATTTTTTTATGGAAATTGCATCATCAAAATCACGTGCATCTACAGGATCAATAGTAAAAGTTAGTATATCGCGGCAATCTTTCCTCAGCTCTATTTCCGTTTCTGGAATATGATCGTTTAACCGGGCGGATTCTTCCAATACAGCATCGGGGAAAGTGAGGGGAAATCCATTTTCGGCCAGTATTTCCTTCATGGCAATATTGCTTTCATCCTCCTGCTGAATTACCTGAACTACTTCGCCCTCGGGCTTTTTGTTGCTGTTATCCCATTTAGTAATACGGGCAATTACCCTTTCTTTATTTTGAGCGCCGTTTAAATTTTCCAGCGGAATAAATAAATCGGGCATGGGTTTATCGGTATCGGGCACAAAAAAAGCATAGTTGGTACTGAGTTGAATGTGACCAATAAACTCGTTTTGTTTGCGGGTGAGTACTTCAACTATTTTTCCTTCTTTTTTACTATTACGAACCGGCTCACGGGTAATTTTTACTTTAACAGTATCACCGTTGAGTGCGGTATTAAAATCGCCGGGGCGAACCAACACATCACCCGAACCATCGGCTATTACTACATAGCCAATTCCACTACGGGTTATGTCGAGTGTTCCTTTTAAGTGTGAGCTCTGTTCATCTTTTCCTTTCGGTTTATCCTTTTTTTCGTGTTTCCTGCTCATAGCTTTTCTTTTTGTAGTAAAAAATTTTCGATAAATTCCTGAACGGCATTATCAAATAAGGGGCCTTCGTTAAATAAAAAACGGTGTTTTACCGGTACAACATACAAAGGCATATTTAATAAGACACCATCAAATTTTGTAAGTCTTACCGCGTCTTTTTCTGTAGTTAAAATTATTTTTTGTTGATCACCTATTTCTTCAAAACGATGATTAATTTCTTTTAAATCATCAATGGTAAAAATGTGGTGGTCGGAATACATTTGTTCGTAATAGGTTTTTGCATGTTCCCCTAAAAATTGTTTTAAAGGTGCGGGGTTAGCAATACCACAAACTAACAAAACCTCATCGTTATGGTTTATTACCTTTTGCTCTTTTGAAATAATATGATAAGGTATTCCATAATCGATGGTGGTAAAAAAAACATTTTGTTGTGGTAAAGGTTCAATTTCAACAATTACCCTTTCCCTGGTTTCGTGCGAAAGATTGGGTGGGCATTTGGTAACAATTATAACCTGTGCCCGTTTAGCCGAAGATTGCTGGTCGCGCAAATCGCCGGTTGGTAAAAAAAAATCGCGGGTGTACAGGTTATTACAATCGGTTAATAAAATATTGAAACCCGCTTTAATACTCCTGTGTTGAAAAGCATCATCCAGAATAATCACTTCTGTACCCGGACGGTCGTGTAATAATTGTGGAACCGCTTCTATTCTTGCCTCGCCTACTGCCACCGCAACATCCGGAAATTTTTGGTGAAACTGCATCGGCTCGTCGCCAATTTCCAGGGCGGTGGTACTGGCATGTGCCAAAGCATATCCTTTTGTTTTACGTTTATAACCCCTGCTTAAGGTTGCTAATTTGTACTGGTATTGCAGCAAGGTTAGCAGGTATTCAACCATGGGCGATTTGCCGGTTCCTCCAACTGATAAATTACCCACTGCAACAAGGGGCAAGTTAAACCCGGATGATTTTAAAATATTTTTATCGAATAAAAAGTTGCGGATAATGATAGCCAAACCATAAATCAATGAAAAAGGAAATAATAAAATTCGTGCAGACTTTAGCAGGTAAAAATTAAAATTCATACAATCGATGTGGTGTAATACAGTAGTTTAAAGGTACATCAAATTGATTGGTGTCTTCAATTTTGTCAACGGGATCAAAATAAGATATTCCGATGGTTATCACATCGTTTCGGCATTGTTTTAAAAACCGGTCGTAGTAACCCTTTCCATAACCAACCCGGTAGCCTTGCTCATCAAAGGCCAGCAAGGGTACAAAAACAACATCAATTTCTGTTGGTTCAATCAGTGTTCCATTTACAGGCTGGGCTATGGCATAAATGCTATTAATAAATTCAGTATCGGCATTGGTGAGAAACGGTAGAAGGGTATTTTCAATTACATCTACAACAGGAAAAGCAACCTGCAAACCGGGTAAGGAATGAAACAGGTAACGGGTTAAAAGCTGGGTATCAAATTCGGCCTGGTGCAATATGGGCGAATACGTTAATAATATTTTTACATCGTCATTAAATGATAAACGTTGAAACTGTATTAATAATAAATCGTCCTGCTTAAGTATTTCCCGGGCAGAGAGCGCCAGGCGCTTTTCCTTGTATATTTTCCTAAGTTCTTTTTTGGTCATACAGTACAATTATGAAGCTTCAAACATAATAAAACTTAGTAAGTATTGTTTCTTGCTGATGGTCAGGCGACCAACAGCGGCGCAAGAGAGTGCTAATCGCTTTTCCTTGTATATTTTCCTTAGTTCTTTCTTGGTCATACATCACATATAAGTTGCATCAAACATAATAAAACTTATTAAGTATTGTTTCTTGCTGTTGGTCAGGCGACCAACAGCGGCGCAAGTATTGTTTTATAGTAATAAAAAATCATGCTAAAGCCCAATAATGGTTTACAGAAAAAGTGTGCGAACCGCCGGTAGTCGGTCAGGCTGCAACAATGCTAAATAGATTTATAAAGCCTGTACCATAATTAAAAATCATTGCAAAATGCTTAAAATACCAACAGTTATAAAATTAACCAAGGTTACTATTGGCATAAAGATTTAATAAAGGTTTTATGAGTAAAATCACCATAAATTTTTATGAAAGAAAATCCGTTTGAAACTTTTTGGATGGGGGGCTATGAGTGTACGGACAAGTTGAACGCCTTTGGAAACCGGGTTGATTTAATAAATATTACAGGGCATTTACCATTGATTGATCATGATTATCAATTACTATCGCCCTTTGGAATTAAAACCGTGCGTGAAGGTATACGGTGGAGCCACGTTGAAAAAAAGCCTTACGAATACGACTGGAGTACCGTTGCTTATATGCTGGAACGCGGACAGGCAAACGGCATTCAGCAGGTGTGGGATTTATGTCATTTTGGTTTTCCTGATGATTTAACACCGCTTCACCCCATGTTTGCCCGAAGATTTTCGGCTTTATGTACAGCCTTTGTGCTGTTTTACCGCAAGCATATTCCCGAAGGTAAATTGATTGTTACCCCTATTAACGAAGTAAGTTTTTTGTCGTGGCTGGGCGGCGATGCAAGGGGCACAACCCCCTATTGCGTAGGCCAGGGCTGGGAAGTAAAGTACCATTTAATGAAGGCTTATATTGAAGGGGTAGCCGCTTTAAAAGAAGTGGATCCCTCCGTAATAATTTTAGCTACCGAGCCTTTGATAAACATGGTACCCCGGTTGGATGCCACGGAAGAAGAAATAAATCACGCCATGGAAATTCATAACAATCAGTACCAGGCGATGGATATTTTATGTGGCACTATATGCCCCGAACTAGGCGGCTCGCCGGATTACCTGGATATTCTCGGCTTTAATTATTACTACAATAATCAGCCGGATGTTAGCACCTGGCAATGCCTGCCGTGGAAGAATGAAGAAAATGATCCGCGTTGGCGCCCCTTACGGTCGTTGCTAACCGAAGCTTACAATCGTTATGATAAACCCATTGCTTTAACCGAAACCAGTCACCCCGGTATTGACAGGCCAGACTGGATAAAATTTATTGGGGAAGAATGTGCAGCAGTAATTAAAAGAGGTATCCCGCTTTGGGGTATTTGCCTGTACCCTATAATCGACCGGCCCGATTGGGACCACCTAACGCCGTGGCATCATTCCGGTTTATGGGATGCTGAAATTATTCCGGGCGAACTTCCAAAACGGGTTTTATATATGCCCTATGCTGATGCCTTGTTACAGGCACAACTACTAATTGAAGCGGTAAGAAATTCCTTTGCTTCAAACGAAGCCTATCAATTTTAAGGGTTTTCATAGCCAAATGGCACAAATTTTTTACAACTTTAAAAAAATCAACGATTATGGCTAACCAAATAAAAGACGACGAATTTGAAGATCAGAAAAAGAAAGAGCATGAGCAAGCCAAAGCGGCTTTAAAAACTGATTTAACCGATTCGCCTCACGATCAGGAGCGCATGCAAGCTGAAGAAATAACGATGGATCTTCCTGATGTGCAAGACATTCCCGGCCAGGAGCATATTCATGTGCCACAAATTATGGAGATGCAGGATGTCACCATCGCATCCGACGATGAGGAAGGCGTAGGCATATTTAACGACGATGAGGAGGATGATGACGATGTAGAAATTACCCGTGGAAAATCAAATGTAACCAAGGCCGAAAAAGAAATACTTTCCAGAAGGGCTGATGATGAACCCGGAGATGCTGATTCTAAACTTCGCCGGGCTGAGTTAGACAACACCGATGCGCAAGGCACTCCACTAAACGAAGGCAGCATGGCCACCGATATTAGTGGAGGCGATTTAGATACTTCGGGAGTTGACAACGACGATGCAATGGAAAAAATAGGAGAAGAGGATGAAGAAAATAATTTGTATAGCCTTGGAGGCGATGGAAATGAAAATTTGGAAAACAGTAAACAATAAAAATACACACCTATAGTTCCATAAAAAATGGCCCGGTTATTTTTCCGGGCTTTTTTTAAAATTTTTTTGGGTGGTCAGCACAACTTTGTGCATCCCCGGTTGTGTCACTCACTTGTACTCAATAATTCATGGCAGCTAAAAACAATTGTTACCAAATCAACTTCTGCACTATTTTCTCATCAATTTTTACAATCATTTTATTCAAAAGCAAAGTGTTTTTATCATTTTACGTAGGTTTACCGCATCTGATCAAAACCACTAATGAAGCATCATTTTATAACTATTGAAGGCAATATTGGCGCCGGCAAAACTACATTGGCTCATTTACTGTCGCGCCGGTTAAATGCACGATTGATACTTGAGGAGTTTGCAGAAAATCCATTCCTGGCAAAATTTTACGAAAATCCAAACCAATATGCTTTTCCATTGGAGTTGTTTTTTATGGCCGAGCGTTATAAGCAACTAAAAGATTTGTTACATACCACCGATATTTTTCAAAATGTTACTGTAAGCGATTACCTGTTTACCAAATGCCTTTTATTTGCCAAGGTCAACCTGCCTTCGGAGGAATTCCGGTTGTATCAAAAGCTGTTTGATATTATTCACCAGCAATTGCTGCATCCCGATATTTTAATCTATTTACACGCCCCGGTACATAAACTACAACAGAACATAAAAAAACGCCAGCGGTCGTACGAGCAGGCCATCCCCGATGAATACCTGCTCAACATACAGGAAACCTATACCAGTTATATTAAACAACACAACATTAAAACCATATTTATTGATGCATCTAATGCTGATTTTTTGGGCAACGAAAAACATATGGAAGTAGTGCTGAACGCACTGGAGAATAATTATGAGGATGGACAGCATTATTTTACACTACCATAAACAACTGCATTGACTGAACCAGCAGAAAAAAGCGACCCCTTTGCAGCAATTAAACTTACTGAGTACAGGAGTTTACTAACAGGGCGGTTTTGTTTTACCATGGGTTTACGCATGTTAAGCACCCTGGTAGGTTGGTGGCTATACGAGCTTACCGGCGACCCATTGGCAATGGGATTAATTGGATTGGCAGAAGTGGTTCCCGCTATTTCGCTTGCTTTATACGCAGGCCATGTTATTGACACCCGCGAAAAAAAGAACTTATTAATTAAGGGTTTAATTTTTTACCTGTTAGGAGCGATAGTGCTTTTCAGTTTATCTACTTCACTTTTTGATCAAGGTAATAACCACCGGCCGGTGATACTGGGTATTTACGTGGTAATTTTTTGCACGGGTATCATTCGTGCTTTTGTTGGTCCATCGTTTTCCGCCATACTAGGGCAAATTGTACCAAAAGCAATTTTACAAAACGCCATCACCTGGAACCAGGGAACTTATTTATCGGCTTCAGTGGCGGGCCATGCAACCGGGGGTTTTTGTATTGCGGTATTGGGAGTCACCGGCACTTTAGGTGTAATTATAGGTTTGGTTGCCCTCTCGCTTTTTTACCTGAACCGTTTACAAAAAGCCCCTGCTAAAAATGTTGCCGGCAACAAACGAACATGGGACAGTGTAAAGGAAGGCCTGCATTTTGTTTTTAATACTAAAGAAGTTTTAGGCGCTCTGTCGTTAGATCTTTTTGCTGTTTTATTTGGTGGCGCCGTTGCCATGGTGCCCATTTATGCAAAGGATATTTTAAAGGTAGGCGCTATAGGTTTTGGATGGTTGAATGCCGCGTCCGATATAGGTTCAATAATTATCGTGGTATTATTAACCTTGTACCCGCTCAAAAAACAACAGGGTAAAAAACTGTTGTTTGCTGTTGCCGGTTTCGGCCTTTGCATTATTATTTTCGGCATCTCAAAAACCTTTTGGCTATCGTTTGCTGTTCTATTGGTAGCAGGCATTTTAGATGGCATAAGTGTAGTGGTTAGGGGCACCATTGTGCAACTACAAACACCTGATGAAATGCGTGGAAGGGTAATGAGTGTGAACTCCATGTTTATAAACAGCAGCAACGAGCTGGGGCAATTTGAAAGCGGTGTGGCTGCAAGAGCCTTTGGCGTAATTCCCTCCGTGGTGTTTGGTGGTTGCATGACACTTTTAGTGGTAATAGTTACCTGGTTTAAAGCGCCCTCTTTAAAAAAGATGGAATATTAAACGTCCATGATATTTCAATGAAAAAACTATATTGCCTTCCTACAAAATATTTACACCCGAATTTTGTTATAATTATTTATAAAACAAACTTAAATATGGAAAAGAAAAAACGGTATCGCCAGTTTATTATTCCCTTTTTTGTAATGGCATTAGCCCTTGGCAATTATTCCCGTCTCTCAGGTACCGAAAATATCAGGGCCATTCATATTGTTACACTTTTAACCATTGGCATGGCTATGGGCATTTTACTTAAAAACCTGTTCGTCCATTTTCGCCGCAAAGGTGGGGATGTGGAGGCTTTATGATTAATTGGACATTGTGAAAAAACCGATGCACAAAGTAATTATTGTACAAGTGAGTGACACAACGATGTTCAATTGAAATTATACCGTTGGCAACCAAATCATTAAAATAAAGCACCCGGTAAGTATTTAAAATGTGCAGGAACAACTTTTGTACTAATAATTAAAAAGCATGCTACTACCCATTGGGGACGATAACAGGGACCGGCAGCGTACTCCGTATATAAATTACCTTTTAATTGCCCTTAATATTTTTGTTTTTATTTACTGGCAACGCCTTGGATCCAATGTGCCTTTTACGTTTGCTTACGCTGCCGTGCCCGGCGAAATTTTAAGCGCCTCGGATATTGTTACCAGCAGCCAGTTAATTACTGATCCTTATACAGGTCAGGCAATCGAAATGCCGGGACTTCAACCCACCCCTATACCTATCTTTCTTACCCTTATTACTTCTATGTTCATGCATGGGGGCTTTGCACATTTGGGAGGCAATATGTTATTCCTGTGGATTTTTGGCGACAACCTTGAGAACGTTTTGGGTCATTTTAAATACCTGCTTTTTTACTTTTTATGCGGCATTATTGCGGGGTTGAGCCATGTTTTTACCACGGCATTTACAGGGCAGAATTTACTTATTCCCAGCCTTGGCGCTTCTGGTGCTATTTCTGCTATTTTAGGCGGCTATATTTTATTGTTTCCAACAAGAGGTGTGCATGTATGGATCCTCTTTTTTGTTGCTACGGTTCCTGCATTTGTAGCAGTAGGAATCTGGTTTGTGTTCCAGGTGCTGAATGGTATGGGTACTCTAGGAGGAGAAGAAGTAAGCGGGGTGGCTTATGCAGCACACATCGGCGGATTTATTGCAGGGTTGTTGCTGGTAAAACGGTTCATAAAAAAAGTGCTCATTCGACGTCGAAAATCATCATGGTCGCTTTTTAAATAAGTGTGTAGGTGTTAGCTATTGAGCGGGCGAAAATTAACCAAACCCCCATTATTTTATGGCCTGTGGATTTTTGATTTTTTCATATTCATAATAAAAGGTTCCCGTTTTATTACTATTTGCAGCACGTACCATAGCTTTTGCCACAGCATCGCCCGAAATTCCCCTGTACTTTTTATACTTGCCTAATAATAATGGCGACACCACTTTCATTAAACCTTTGCCCAGCCACTCTCCTAATCTAAATTCTTTTCGTTCACCCATTAACATACTCGGCCTGAAAACGTGAAAGGAATTTATACCTAAATCTTTAATGGCATCCTCAACCTCGCCTTTTAACTGCAAATAAAAATTCCCCGCATCTTTACCCGCGCCTACTGATGATACAAGTAAGTATTGGCTAAACCCTGCCTGCTTTGCAAATTTTGCAGCATTAACAGGTATATCAAAATCAATTTTTCTGTAAGCATCTTTGTCGCCATTAACCTGTTTCATAGTGGTGCCAATACAACAAAAAAGCGCATCCCCATTTCCCAGTCTAGTTTTAAAATCGTCGGGGTTTGAAAAGTCGGTAACCACTTCTTCAATTTTTGGATCGTTATAATTTACGGGTCTTCTTACCAGCAAACGCACCTTGCTGAAAGCAGAATCGTTTTTCAATTCATCAACCAAATGTTTTCCTATAAAACCTGTTGCGCCTAGTACAACTGCCGTTTGTGCCTGCATTATTTGTTATTTTGTGACATAAATAATTGCATGCAAATTCAGCAAAATATTTCACTTCAACCTTATAACACTTTTGGCATACAGGTTAATGCCCGTTATTTTGCCCGCTTTTCAACTGTTGAGGAATTATCGCAACTGGTTGCCCATGC
>JBBSJX010000008.1:0-23783 GCA_038256825.1 Chitinophagales bacterium | reverse complement strand
TTGTTTAAATTCAGCTAATTTGTAAACAAGGTAATTTTTATCCCTGGCAACTTTTGAGGTGTCCAGGTTTAAAAAATTATTGGTTATGCTATCTTTTTCATTGGTTTCAATAATGGGTATATCATCATTTTCGGTTAAAACCCTGCTGGCAAGATTAATATTGCTTTCTGGGAGCGCATTTATAATAGTACGTTGTGCTTCAACCCATATCTCAACTTTTTGCTTTTCTTCTTTTGCAATTTTCCTGGCCAGGTAGTTTGAATATAAAATAGTTCCGCTTACAATTAGTATAGCTATTAACGCCAAAATTGTTCTCCAGTTGAGCCATTGTTTAATCATATAACTAAAATAGAAAAGCTTTGTGTTATTTTGACTTTTATATTAAGCCGTGGATACAAAACCTTTAGTTGCAATTGTAATACTTAACTATAACGGAAGACACTATCTTGAAAAGTTTCTTCCCTCAGTGATATCGTCAACCTATGAAAATAAAAAAATCATTGTGGGTGATAACGCATCAACTGATGATTCCGTAATCTGGTTAAAAACAAATTATCCTTTTATAGAAATAATTCAAAACCAAAAAAATTATGGCTTTGCTAAAGGATACAATGAAATACTAAAACGGGTTAATTCTGATTATTTTGTATTGTTAAACTCTGACGTTGAAGTTACCGCAGGTTGGATAGAGCCGGTTATAGAAGTGATGGAAAAAGATGAAAGAATTGGAGCCTGCCAGCCAAAAATTCTTTCTTATGCCGATAAAACGAAGTTTGAATATGCTGGCGCTGCGGGGGGGTGGATAGATTTTCTCGGTTATCCATTTAACAGGGGTAGGGTATTTGATTTTTGCGAAACCGATACTGGCCAATATAATAATACCGAGCCGGTATTTTGGGCGAGTGGAGCAGCGCTTTTTGTAAAAGCACAATTGTATTTTTCGCTAAAAGGTTTGGATGAATATTTTTTTGCTCACCAGGAAGAAATTGATTTTTGCTGGAGAATGCAGTTGGCCGGATATGTAATAATGGTTTGTCCAAAATCCTTGGTTTACCATGTTGGTGGTGGAACATTGCCGGTTGGAAAAAGAAAGGTCTATTTAAATTTTAGAAATAACCTGGTAATGCTTTATAAAAACTGGACTCCGAACGAATTAATCTGGAAGTTACCTGTTAGATTTTTTTTAGATGCCCTTTCCGCCTGGAAAGCCTTATTTAGTGGAGACCGCTTATTTTTTATCGGCGTTTTACAGGCCCATGTCTCATTTATTAAATGGATTTTCAGCAAAAAAAAACAAAATGTTTTTCCTGTTGAGAGAGTGGGATTAATTTATGGATGTTATAAAGGATCGGTGGTTTATGATTATTTCATAAAAAACAAAAAAACTTTTGCGGAAATAGTTAAGAAAACTCAATGATTTTTTAATTGGGAACCCTATTTTTGCAACGCAATTTAAATGTATGTCAAACGAGTTACACGAACATAAGAAGAAAGATTTTAATTATAATTGGGTTAATTCTTCCAGGTTTCTTTTCTATGTGCAATTATTTTGCATTCTGTCATTAATTCTTGGAGGATGTTATGAGTTATACGAGCACCGTTATCAGGGCAAACCAGATGTTGAAGTGCCAGACAATACTTTGTACACACCTAAGTATAAATAATATTTAAAATTAAATTTGGTAATATACCCGGTATCCTTATTTTTGCACTCCCAAATACAAAAAAAGATATTGTAAGGGTAACCTATAAAAGGTAAATAAGTTCTTATAAATAACGCGAAAGTAGCTCATTTGGTAGAGCACGACCTTGCCAAGGTCGGGGTGGCCGGTTCGAGCCCGGTCTTTCGCTCAAAAAATTAGTTCCATCTTTAAAGGGTGGAATTTTTTTTGGTACACCCGGGTGGTGGAACTGGTAGACACGCAGGACTTAAAATCCTGTTCCCCGCAACGGGAGTGACGGTTCAATTCCGTTCCCGGGTACAAAAAAAAGCAACGCAAGTTGCTTTTTTGATTCTATCTCCCCTGTAATACGTTATTTTCCTAGTTTAAACCTTCGGACAGAAATTTTATCATAAAAAATAATTATTTCTTAATAATTGATTCGCATTAGTTTAACTTAGGTAATTAATTTGAAAAATCTGGTGAATTTTTATACGATTTTGGTAATGTTTGTTTTTATTTATTTAAGAAAAACCAATGAAGTCTTAAAGAAGTTTATCTAAATTATTATGATTTTTTGGCTCACTTGTTGTGCTAAATATCATGTTCTATGAATTACTAATCTAAATCTTATTTTATGATCACCGTATACTTCATTATTGCAATATTATTTGCATCATCATTATTAATGTTTCTGTATATTTCGTGGCTTAACCATAAGGCTGTTTCTCGCAGCAATAAGCATTCAATTGAAAATACAGAATAGGAATATAAGTTTTTGTTTCATTTCTTATAAACGTATTTTCTTACTTTCAAGTTTGCATTTTTCATTATTTAGAATTAGATTTAATGCTCTTCTTAATTTTTTAAAAAGGAGGCATCTGTGTTAATCCTTATTATTTTAGCAATGTTTGGTTCTTCTGCCTACACTTTTTGGGTTTTAGTTCATAACGATCAGGCTAAGTCGAAAACAAACAATTAATACCACATTTAACCAAAAATACTTTTAAGCTCCATGCTACTATTGCTATGGAGCTTTATTTTATTAATTTTTCACGGCTTTTTAAAACAAAAAGCTTTTTTATAAGAATACATTTTTTGCAAAAAAAATATTTCAGTGATTTAGAATTCAGGTAATTAGTGTTTTATTTTCTTAACTTACCACATAATCAAATTGCAGTAAAAATGAAAAAGGCAGCAGATATACTTGCCCGAAAAGGAACCGGCGTTATAAGTATTACCCCAAACACCACGGTGTTAGACGCTATAAAGCTGATGGCCGACAAAAATATAGGCTCCGTTATAGTAATGGAGGATAACAAATTTTTAGGGATAATGACCGAGCGGGACTATAGCAGAAAAGTAATATTAAAAGGAAAGTCTTCAACTGATACTTTAGTTTCAGAAATAATGTCCGTTGAATTTCCTCTTATAAGTCCAGCCGATACAATTGAGCATTGTATGGAGCTTATGACGGGCAATAACATACGCTACTTACCTGTTTACGAAGATGATTCTATTTGTGGTATTATTTCAATGCAGGATGTGGTAAAACAAACCATACTCCGGCAGGAAGAAACCATTTCGCAATTAAAAGACTATTTACACGCTAGCATGTAACCAATTTTACTATTGTGGGCTCCGAATATTTCGACTTCTGGTTATTCTAATGCTTCAACCTTTTTGGTATAATCGTACCTAAGATCCTCATGCAATAATTGTATGAGGTTTTTTATTTTTTTTACTTGCTGGTTATACAAATTAGTTAAACCCTGGCTGCGGTGTTTTGCAATTCCTGATTGGTTTAATGCCTGGCAAAAGTGAAGCAGCATTTCAACCTCGGCTTGTTTTGAGCCGGTGTGTTTGCTGTATTTTGCCAAAGCTTTTAATATTTTACGTAAGCCTTTTTTTGCGTGGTACAAATTGGTTTTAGGCACTGTTACAAAACCTTCGTCAATTTCAATTTTTACATTTTCAATATAACCGTTTTCATCATGGGCTTCAAAAAGCAGGTAGGTTAACAGCTCCTTATTTTCCTTTTTATATTTTGTCAACCGCAGGCAGTATTCTAAAACTTCTTTGGGTGATAGTGCTAATAACTCCTGTTTTATTTCGTGAATGCTGGCTACTTTCATGTTAGGTTGTATACTAAGTTTTAAAATTGAAGTTAGTATTTAAGCATCCATTTTTACAGGTAGGGTTTGTTTTTGGCAATACTTATAGGGGCTTTCAGCTTTTAAATATATGGCAGCAACTGTTCGGGCTGTACGTTACAAATCCGCCACAAAAGCCCTGCACAAAGCTTCAGCGTGTTTTTCACTTCCATCCCGCAGCCCTTAAGCTATATAACCCGTATGAACGTACAAATGTTGGGGCTTTGCGTGAGGGATTGAAGCGGAAAGCCCACAGCGACGCAGGAGCGAGGACTTGCAGCGGAAAGCCCGGCCCAAAGGGACACGCCCAATACTTTTTCAAAATAATATCATCCATAAATGTGTAGCAATGTTTAGCCAATGCTCATTATAATTATTAACTATTTTGCGCATCTTAAAATCACCTTCTTATAATGAAAAAGTTTGTTTTGTTGCTATTGTTTGGGTTTTACGGTTTTGTATATGCCCAAAACAACCAATTGGGTACTCTTACTGTTGAAAAAATTATGCGTGATCCAAAATGGATTGGCACTTCACCTTCAGCGCCGTATTGGAGCCGCGATGGCAAAACATTGTTTTTTAACTGGAACCCCCAGGGGCGTACCGAGGATTCAATATACTATATAACCCCTGCCAATTTGGTGCCTGTGAAAACGAGCTTCAATATGCGCAAACAAATATTACCTGCAAGCTCGTACACCTATAACCTTGAAAGAACCCGGTATACCTACGCAAAAAATGGCGACATATTTTTAGGAGACGCAAAAACTGGAACTGAAAAACAAATTACGGCAACAGTTGAAACAGAAAGCGGCCCGGAGTTTATTTTGAATAGTTCCAAAATAATTTTCAGACGCAACCAGGATGTTTTTGCCTGGGACATTGCACTGGGAATAACTACACAATTAACCAATTTTAAAAAAGGAATAGCCCCTGTCAGAGAGCCGAAAAAGGATACTTTAAACCCTCAGGAAAAATGGTTAGCGAGAGACCAGCTTGAATATTTTGATGTATTAAAATCGCGGAAAAATAAAAAAGATAGCAGCGAAGCGGCAACTAAAGCGTTTACCAAAGAAAAGGAACTTAGAAGTATTTATTATGGAGATAGAATATTGTCGTTGGTAAGTGTGAGCCCAACCGGCCGTTTTACAACTTACAGGCTTACCACCCCTGCAAAAGGTGCACGAAATACCATTGTGCCTAGCTACGTAACCGAAAGTGGCTTTACCCAGGATATTAATACCCGTACCAAAGTGGGTGCCCCTGAAGGTAGCAGCGATTTTTATGTATTTGATGCCATTGCCGATACCGTTTTATTAGTAAAAACAGATTCTATTTCTGGTATAAAAGATTTGCCTGATTTTGCCAAAGATTATCCAACGTATGATAGTTTAAAAAAGAAACCTGAAACCCGCAAGGTCACCATCATAGGCCCAACCTGGAATGCTATTGGTACCTCTGCCGTAGTAGAGGTTTTGTCTGCCGATAATAAAGACCGGTGGATTATGCTTTTGGACGGCGCAACGGCTAAACTGAGTTTATTAGACCGCCAGCGAGATGAGGCCTGGATTGGTGGACCGGGGATCAGAAGTTTTAATAATAATGATAACAAATGGATTGATAATGAAACTTACTGGTATCAGAGCGAGGGCAGTGGTTATTCGCATTTGTATACTGTAAATGTTAGAACCGGGGAGAAAAAGCAGTTAACCTCAGGCAACTACGAAGTTCAGAATGCCCAGCTTTCGCTGGATAAAAAATATTTTTATATTACAACCAATGCGGTTCATCCCGGAGAAAAGCATTTTTATAAATTACCGGTTATTGGTGGCCAACTGCAACAAATAACCACCCTTACTGGTGCAAACGACGTAACCCTATCGCCCGACGAAAAATACCTGGCAATTTTATACAGCTACAGTACAAAGCCATGGGAGCTGTATTTGCAGCAAAATAAAGCCGGGGCAAAAATGAAGCAGGTTACCTACCAGGCACAATCGCCCGAGTTTAAAAGCTACCCCTGGCGCGACCCTGAAGTGATAATGTTTAAAGCCAGCGACGGAGCCAATGTTTATGCAAGACTATATAGGCCAACCCAGCCAAACCCTTTAAAACCGGCGGTAATTTTTGTGCATGGAGCAGGTTACCTGCAAAATGCCCATAAGTGGTGGAGCTCCTATTTCAGGGAATATATGTTTCATAATTTGCTGGTAGAGCAAGGATACACTGTGCTGGATATTGATTACCGTGGAAGTGCCGGTTATGGCCGTGATTGGCGCACGGGTATCTATCGTTTTATGGGAGGTAAGGACCTTACCGACCAGGTGGATGGTGCTAAATACCTGGTTGATAATTTAGGCGTGGACCCTAAGCGCATTGGCATTTACGGTGGCTCATATGGTGGCTTTATTACCTTAATGGGTATGTTTACCAGGCCAGGGGTTTTTGCCGCAGGAGCAGCCTTACGTTCGGTTACCGACTGGGCGCATTATAACGATGGCTACACTTCTAATATTTTAAATGAACCTTACACGGATAGCATTGCTTATAAAAAAAGTTCACCCCTTTACTATGCCGAAGGATTGCAGGGTAATTTATTGATGTGCCACGGCATGTTAGACGTAAATGTGCACTTCCAGGATATTGTGCGTTTAACCCAGCGCTTAATAGAATTAAAAAAAGATAATTGGGAATTGGCCGTTTACCCAATGGAAGATCATGGATTTGTGGAACCCAGTAGCTGGACGGATGAATACAAACGCATACTAAAACTGTTTGATAATACGTTGAAGCAAAAATAAAAAGTCACTGATTTTATATATGTTATAATGCAATAAGTTTGCTGTGGAATAAAGCGGTCAACCGATTTTGTATTAATAATAGTTATTACAATAATATTTCAATAAGTTTCTATGAAAAGTAAATTTAAATACCTTCTGATTTTATTGCTTCCGGGTTTTTTAGTTTCGTGTACTAAAGAAAATGTGGAGGCTTTTAGCTCCGAAGTAATAAAACAATGGACGGTTCAACTAGCTGCAAAAAATATATTAGACGCCCCGGCAGGTTTAGTTGATACAGGATTTGTAAACTTCCAGTTATTGTCCGATAACTCCATCAGGTACGAGTTAACGGTTAAAAATATTTCGAATGGCGATGTATTGTCGGGTGCACGGCTGGTGGCCGGCGACCCGGTTACCAACGGAAACGTGGTTGTTAACCTAACACCCACTTCAAAATTTGCTGCAACTTTGGGTGCTAATACTTTTGCATACGGCGTGTTTACCGGGCTACGGCAATCATTGGTTGATAGTTTGTTAAACGATAATACCGACCTGTATTTTGAATTGTTAAGCGTACAGCATCCCAATGGCTATGCACGGGGGCAATTAAACATGCGGATTGATTTTGCGGCCGATATTAATTTATCGGGAAGCGAAGAAGTGCCTGCTGTCAACACTACGGCCGAGGGTAAAGCTTGGTTAAGAATTACTTCAGGTAAAAAACTATACAGCCGAATTACCATTACCAATAACGAACCCAGCGATCCTTTTGTGATGGCACATATTCATCGGGCGGCTATTGGGCAAAATGGTCCGGTTATATTTACGCTGGCAAATTCGGCAGCCGATTTTAATGTTTCAAAAGTTTATACCATTGACCAGGCTACTTATGGAACCATTATTAACGATAGCCGGTTGTATGTAAATGCCCACTCGCAACTATACCCGGCTGGTAAAATACGTGGTCAGATAAGAAATTAATTTGGTACAGGGTTTTTACACCTATTAAGCATTGTTGCGTCGCAATCCGTTCATCGTTTGTGCTACTATCAGGCAGTTTAGATGTGATTAAATGGCGGCCATAAAAAGGTTGCACAATGGCACAAATGTTAACTGGTGCGACGCAAGGATGCTGCTACGATTGCTGCAGCCGGTACCATAAAAAAATGCTTGCTTACTGCTACAGTTTATTAATTTTTTCAATCAATCCTGTTGACGATAAACCCGGCACTATGGGGTTTATAATTACTTTTCCTCCATTGGCAATTACTTCCTTTGCACCAACAATCTGGCCGATGGTATAATCGCCGCCCTTAACCAATACATCGGGCAATAAACTGTTGATGAGATTTAATGGCGTATCCTCATTAAAAATAATTACGGCATCAACCATTAACAGGCTTGCCAGTAAAATGGCACGGCTCTGCTCGTTGTTTATGGGCCTGGCTTCTCCTTTGAGGCGGCGGGTGCTTTCATCGCTGTTTAAACCCACAATTAACATATCTGCTTCGGCAGCCGCCTGCGATAACGAAGCTATATGGCCTTCATGCAAAATATCGAAACAGCCATTGGTAAAAGCAATTGTTTTGCTTTTAAAACGCCAGCGAATAATTTCCTTTTCCAATTCGGGTAAAGTATAAATCTTATGCGGTATTATTCCTGTTTGTTTCATGGCGGGTAATGTGTTTGTTAAAGTAGGGGAGCAGGCCCAGCGAAAGAAAACCTATAACCAATACTATTATAAACTGGGCAAACCATTGCAGGTTACCATTGGCTAAGGCTATTTCTTCGGGTATATTATTTTTGGTAAGAATAAGCGAAACCAATAAGGCATACGAACCAAAGCCTCCGGGGGTAATAATCATTCCAATACTTCCAAATGCAAGGGCTGTTATAGCAACACCAATGCCTAAATCCTCGGTGCCCCTGGTGGCATAAAATCCCAGCCAGGTTCCGCCAATATACAGCAGCCATATACCCATACTGGATAATAAAAAAGGTGTTTTTTGATTGAGGTCTTTTACACTCACAAGGCCTTTCCAAATACCTTTTATAACCTGTTTAATAGTAATAACTAAACCTATATGGCGGTACCGGTTAAACCATATTTTAATTAAAATAAGCAGGGCTACTATAACTGCAATGGCAAAAGAAATTTTTAAAAATGAAATGCCGCCGTTTTTTTCGGCAAATAATATGTTAAACAAATAACTGCTGTAGGACATTACAATATCGTACTGAAAAATAAGCGCAAGAATAAAAAGGAGACCTAAAAACAATACATCAAAAGCTCTTTCGGCTACAATGGTTCCCACCAGGTTATTGGCCGGCACCTTTTCGTAACGGGCAAGTATGGTACATTTTAAAACTTCGCCCAGGCGGGGTACCGCAATATTGGCCAGGTAGCCTATCATAACTGCAAAAAAAGTGTTTAAAAGAGAAGGCTTATAACCAAGTGGCCGCATCAGCATCCTCCAGCGATACGCCCGTAAAAGATGGCTGGCAATGAGTATAAAAAAAACAGGAATAAAAATCCAGAACCTGGCGGTAGCAATAGCATTTTTAAAACTGGGCCAGTTTTCATCAGGAATTTTATTAAGGCTCCACCATACTAAAAAAATTCCCAATCCAATAAACAGCAGGTACTTTAAAAGATTAAGGATTTTTTTTTTCATATAGCTTATCTAATCCGCAATATAAGCAATGCCCCCTACTTAAATGTTTACCGGAATTATGACCCATTATACGGGTTAGCTTTTTTAAGACTTAAGTTCCGGCATTTATAATTAAATTATCAATCAGCCTTATTTCTCCCATAAACGCGGCAACCAAAACCGCTAACGGGCTGGTGCCATTCCAATGTTTAACGGGCGATAAATTAGTGGCATTAACAATACTTACATAATCAACCTTTTTAAATCCGTGATCTAATAAAAATTGTCGGCCATATTCCGCTAAGGACTCAGGATTTTGTGTGGTCAGATTATTTTTAACATTCTGCATCATTTTAAAAATAGAAGCAGCCCTTTCTTTTTGTTCGATACTTAACCTCATGTTGCGGCTGCTCATTGCCAGGCCCGATTCTTCGCGGTAGGTGGGGCATATAACAGGTTCAACAGGTATACCTGATAATTCAATTAATTTTCGGATTACAATTGATTGCTGAAAGTCCTTCTGCCCTAAAAATATTTTATGGGGTTGGGTTGTTTGTAATAATTTATCCACTACCTGGCAAACCCCCTGAAAATGCCCTGGTCTGTAATGACCTTCCCATAAAGTTTCAATTTTTCCTAACTCGTAATGCTTACTGGTATTGGTTCCAACCGGATATATTTCCTCTATTGCAGGCAAAAATAAAATATCGCAAGGGTCCTGCTCCAGCTTCAAAATGTCCTCAGGCAGGGTAGAAGGGTAATTGGTAAAATCTTTTAAATCGTTGAACTGGGTAGGGTTCACAAAAATGCTGCAAACAACCACATCGGTTTCTTCTTTTGCTTTTTTAATTAACGATAAATGGCCCTGGTGCAAGGCGCCCATAGTTGGTACAAATCCGATTATTTTCCCTGTTTCTTTATGGTGTTTTAGTAAATTATGGAGTGTTGCAGCCTTCTTAATTAGTATCATTTATATGGGGTTTGGTATACAAGGCGCTTACGTACGTTCGTTTCAGTTTAATTTTCTTACCTTCGCCCACTCATTTTTATGGGCTAACGTGTAAACCTATCGGTAAAATGTCAACAAAGAAAAGAATTTTATTTATTGCAAATGAAATGTCTCCATACCTGGAGCTTACAGAATTTGCAGAAATAGTGAATAAATTAGCAATAAAGAGCAATGATACAGGATTGGAAGTTAGGTGCATCATGCCTCGTTTTGGAACCATTAACGAAAGAAGGCATCGCCTGCATGAAGTAGTAAGGTTATCGGGAATAAACGTTAGTGTAGACAATGATGATTACCCTCTTCAGATTAAAGTAGCTTCTCTCCCCAATGCCCGTTTACAGGTTTATTTTCTGGATAACGAAGACTTTTTTAAGCGCAAATTTGTTTTTAATGATGAAAGTGAAAACTGGTACGATGACAATGGTTTAAGAACCATTTTCTTTTGTAAAGGCGCTTTGGAAACGGTTAAGAAATTTGGATGGCCTCCCGATATCATCCATTGCAGTGGCTGGATGACCGGTTTAATACCTATGTTTTTAAAAACAGTTTACAAAAAGGAACCCGTTTTTGCCAATAGTAAAGTGATCTACACAATAGGTAGCAATACTTTTGATGATACCCTGGGATCGGATTTTTCGAAGCAGGCTGTAATTCATGCATCTTTAAAAGACAAAGATCTTGAAGTTTTTAAAGATGCCACTAATTTCTCTCTACAACGCGGTGGAGCGATGTATGCCGACGCAATAACTTTTGGCGCTGAAAACACCGATAAAAAGCTGGTAGATGAGTTCAGCAAAGTAAAGGGTAAAAAGGTTATTCCTTTTAAAGGATGGGATACTGATTTAACAGAGTATTTAGAATTGTATAACGACCTTGCCTCGAAGTAAATTAACCATAATCAATCCCTTATATAAGGTAATGCGTAAGCCATTTTTTGTAGTGCTCTCTATCCTTTCCGTTTTTTTTGCCTGTACTAAAATAGAAACAACTGATATTGGGAACGGCCTTATTCCATCGATAGATGGTGTAAATACCAAGGACACTTTTTTCGACGTAATCACTAATACTTTCATCGATAGCGACCTCGCAAGGGTTTATAAAACCGATGATCATGTAATTGGAGTGATTACAAATGATCCTTTATTTGGAAAAACAACTGCTTCAGCCTTTTTTGAATTGAAGCCCACGAGTTACAAGTTTGCTTTTCCTGGAATAAAGGACAGCCTTACTGCTGATTCTGCTTTTTTAATAATGAGCTATAAAGGCGTTTATGGGGATTCTACTATTCCGCAAACATGGCGGGTTTTCGAAATTAACCAGAATAGTAAAATTAAATTCGATAGTTCATATCCGGCCCAGACAAATACTATAAGCTATGGCAACCAATTAGGAGTTAAAAGCAATTTTGATATCCGCAGGTTATCCGACTCAGTTAATTATGGTTTTGAAAATGCAACTAATCAAATCAGAATTAAGCTGGACCAGAGTTTTGTTACCCGATTTATAAAACAATACGATTCAACTGCCGGCAACGCTTATGCTAATGACTCTCTTTTTAGGGCTAATTTTGCGGGTTTTGCAGTAGTGCCCGATGCCAACTCAGGTAATGCGTTAATCCGCATTAATTTATTAGATACTAATACCAAATTGTCGCTTTATTATACCAGCAGGCAGGTAGGGTCAACTAAAAGAGATACAGGAGTAAGTTATTTCAGGTTTAATGCAAGTGGAGGAATCGAAACTTCAGGAAACGCCAATTATATTAAGAGGGACAGAAGTGGAGCGCAGGTTACGGCGTTCGCCAATACACAAAATAACGATAGCCTGGTATTTATTCAAACTTCACCCGGAACGTTTGCTACCATCAAAATCCCAAATTTATCTTCCTTTAGAAATGCCATCATTCACCGGGCAGAATTAGAAGTAGTGCAGGCACCTGGTGATGCAAACTTCGAATCTAAACTTACCCCTCCGCGCTATCTTCTGTTAAGTGCTTACGATAGTGTTAAAAAGCATAAGGTAAATGTTCCAAACGATTACGAAGTACTGCAGGGCGGTTCAAACATTCAGAATTTCGGGGGCTTTCTTTTCAAAAAGGATGTACCGGGTTTAGGTACTGTAGGAGCTTATAATTTCACCCTGACAAGATATGTTCAGGGAATTGTAACGCGTAACGATCCTAATCGCACCCTACGCTTATATGCACCGTCAAACGATTCGGTTTATTATTTACCTCCATATCCTTTTAACTCAGGAGCAGCACTACCCACCTATATTTCTCCTTCTGGCGCAAACATCATTGCTAACGGCAGGGTACGATTGTTTGGAGGCGGTGGTCAATCTCAATTAAGAATGCGGTTAAGAATAATTTATTCCGTATTGTAGCGTTATTCATCCATTATATTTGCAGATTTTAAAATTATTATTACCTATTTATGTCCTATTTATTTACCTCTGAAAGTGTTTCCGAAGGGCACCCGGATAAAGTTGCCGACCAGATTAGCGATGCGCTTATTGATAATTTTTTAGCTTTCGATCCACAAAGTAAAGTGGCATGCGAAACGTTGGTAACTACAGGCCAGGTTATACTTGCCGGCGAGGTAAAAAGTAAAGCTTACCTGGATGTACAGGAAATTGCAAGAGGAGTTATCCGTAAAATTGGATATACAAAAAGTGAATATATGTTCGAGGCAAATAGCTGCGGTATTTTATCGGCTATTCACGAGCAATCGGCTGATATAAATCAAGGGGTTGATAAAGTAAACAAAGAAGAACAGGGTGCCGGCGACCAGGGGATGATGTTTGGTTATGCTACCAACGAAACGGCCGATTACATGCCGCTAGCTTTAGATCTTGCTCATAAATTATTAATTGAACTAGCTGCGCTTCGTAGAGAAAACAAGCAAATCAAATACCTGCGTCCCGATGCAAAAAGCCAGGTTACCCTTGAATATGATGATAATAACAAGCCGGTACGTATAGATGCAATTGTGGTGAGTACACAGCACGATGATTTTGATGAAGAAGGGAAAATGCTGGAGAAAATAAATAATGACATCATCAATATTCTTATTCCCCGAGTAAAATCAAAGTATAAGAAATACGCAAAGCTTTTTAATAGCAATATTAAGTACCACATTAACCCAACCGGAAAGTTTGTAATTGGTGGGCCACATGGCGATACCGGTTTAACAGGCCGTAAAATTATTGTGGATACTTATGGCGGAAAAGGTGCACATGGTGGTGGAGCATTTAGTGGTAAAGATCCTTCTAAAGTGGATCGCAGCGCTGCATATGCAACCCGTCATATTGCTAAAAACCTGGTTGCTGCCGGTATTTGCGACGAAGTGTTGGTACAGGTTTCCTACGCAATTGGCGTTGCCCAACCTACCAGCATTAACGTTAATACTTATGGAACGGCTAAGGTTGAATTAACCGATGGCGAAATTGCAAAAGTGGTAGATGGTATTTTTGATATGCGCCCTTATTTTATTGAACAGCGCTTAAAATTAAGAACCCCCATTTACAGCGAAACCGCAGCTTATGGCCACATGGGTCGTCAGCCTGAGGTGAAAGTGAAGGAATTTGCAATGCCAAATGGCAAAATAAAAACCGTAAAGGTTGAGTTGTTTACATGGGAAAAGCTGGATTATGTTCCTAAGGTTAAAAAAGCTTTCGGAATTAAATAATCCTTTCAAATAAATTTTAAAAACCCTCTCTTAAACGAGAGGGTTTTTAGTTAATACCAGACAATATTTTATTTTTTTTGGTTGTCTGCTACATAGTTTCATAGCATCATCGTTGCGTCGCACAATTAGTCGGCATACCATATTATGAGCAGGTAAGTTTTTAGTACAAATTTTAAAATAACCTCTTTTATCAACTTCATTTAATTTTAGTAACACAAATAACACCATCGTGAAAAGTTTTAGACCCACCCGACCGCAATATCGTCCTAAGAAAAATACACTGATTATAGGTCGCCAGCAAGTAATTGAGGCCATGCAAAAAGGCACCCAGCTCGAGCGGATTTATTTATCCGGAACCGTTCATGGTGAGGTAATTGACCAGATAAAAAGCCTTGCTACTGAAAACATGGTGCCTATTAATAAGGTGCCGGTTGAAAAGCTCAACAGTTTTAATGTTAGCAACCACGAAAGTTGTATTGGCGTTATATCAAAAGTTCAATACCAGGATTTGCAACAGGTTATTTCGTTTGTTGTAGAAAAGGGCGAAACACCTTTATTCCTGATGCTTGATGCTATTACCGATGTTAGAAATATTGGCGCAATTGCCCGCACGGCGTATTGTTCAGGAGTAAATGCCATAATAATTCCCGAAAAAGGAGTGGGAGCTTTAAATGAGGATGCAATATTAACATCGGCCGGCGCGCTTGAAAAAATTGCTATTTGCCGTGTAAATAGTTTAATTAAGGCGGTGGACGACCTGCATTTAAATGGCATAAAAGTATTTGCCAGCGAAATGACTGCTGAAAAAAATGTTTTTGAATTAGACTTAACTGAACCCTGTGCTATTATTTTAGGTAGCGAGGATAAAGGAATTTTTCCTGCGCTCATGAAAATTAGTGATGACCAGTTTAAAATTCCAATGGTAACCGATTTTGAATCGCTGAATGTTTCTGTTGCCGGTGGGATGATTTTGTACGAATGTATGAAGCAGCGCCTGTCGGGTAATAAGTAAACCACTAAAAGCTGCACTTTGCAATGAGGTACAAGAGTGCGACGCAAGAATGTGGAAGTAAGGTTAAATGCCGGGTCCCAAAACTTTATAATTTTTGGATTGTTTGGTTAAGTGATTTTAAATGTAAATACTTACTTATGAAGTTACTTGCTATTTTTATTGGAATATGTTTAACCGTTTTTAGTTATGCCTGCAAAACTAAACCGCAAGCGCTGCAGAAAAAGGATACCGACAGTATTTATAAATTTTCCCAGCCTTCGCCAGATGGTATTGGAAAATTTTATTTTGATAGAGAAATTGCCCATGTTATGGGTGCGGCAGGTGCCTCGTGGTTAGAGCGGGTAGAAAGAGAAAAAGAGGAAGGCACTGCAAAGGTTATTGCTAATTTATCGCTCCCTCCCAATGCAAACGTGGCCGATATTGGTGCCGGCACAGGTTATTACACCTTTAGAATTGCCTCACAAATTCCGCAGGGAACTATTTATGCCGTTGATATTCAGGACGAAATGCTGGCAATTTTAAAGAGCCAGGCAATATCAAAGAAAATAAATAATGTTAAGGTGGTTAAAGGTTCAGAAACCAACCCAAATTTGCCTCCCTCTTCAATTGACCTTGCTATAATGGTTGACGTGTATCATGAATTAGCTTACCCTCACGAAATGCTACAGGCAATTTATAAAGCCTTAAAACCCGGCGGCCAGTTGTTATTGCTCGAATATAAAGGCGAAGATCCTTCCATTGCAATAAAGCCTTTGCATAAAATGACGGTGGAGCAAACTAAAAAGGAATTAAATGCAAATGGATTTAAAGTGAAAAACGTGGGTGATTTCCTACCTATTCAACATTTTCTTTTGTTTAACAAGGAATAATTAATCTCCTTGTTACCAGAGTGCGTTGAAAATATATAGTTGATTATAACTCAAGCAATAAGGCCAGTTATTTATTTTTCTTGAAACCGATTTTTATTTGATAAATCATAAATGCGGTTGTTTTTGCCCTTTTCTAAATTTATTTTTTAAATATCGATAAATACTTTTAAAAAATGTTGGCGTGTAACATGTAGACCCTTACCTTTGCGCTCCCAATTAATAAAATTGGATATCGATTATGTCTCAAAGAATTAGAATCAAATTACAATCTTACGATCACAATCTTGTAGATAAGTCTGCTGAGAAAATTGTGAAAACTGTTCGCAGTACAGGTGCTGTTGTAACAGGTCCTATTCCTTTGCCTACGCAAAAGAAGATATTTACTGTGTTGCGTTCGCCACACGTTAATAAAAAAGCAAGAGAGCAATTTCAACTGTGCACGCACAAGAGATTGTTGGACATTTATACATCCTCTTCAAGAACTGTTGATGCGCTAAGTAAATTAGACCTTCCTTCTGGTGTTGAAGTTGAGATCAAGGCATAACAGCCACCATCGGAACGGGCGAAATAAATTCGTTATTCCTACTAGTTCTTTTACCCCATCTGCGAAAACTAAAGAGTTATAAGCAGCGCTGGGTGTTGGTTTCGGGTTTAAGTTGATCTTAATTGGTTAATAGGTTAATCTGGAATTATTTTTAAATAGAATAAAAATATGAACAAGCCCTTCGAGGTTTGTTTACTATCGGTACTTCCACTTTTGTAAGGTTTTTATGCTTATAAAAAACAACGGAAAAGGTCGGTAGCAAACAGGGGATCGATTCCAACTAAGGTTGGAAGTCCCTGCAACGTCGGGGCATAAACAATACACAATGAAAGGTATTATTGGCAAAAAGATTGGGATGACCAGCATATTCGGCACCGATGGAAAGCAGACAGCCGTTACAATTATCGAGGCTGGCCCCTGCACTGTAACCCAGGTCAAAACAAAAGACACCGATGGGTATGCATCTGTACAATTAGCGTACGGCGACAAAAAAGAAAAAAACTCCACTAAGGCCGAAATTAATCACTTCGCTAAGGCCAATACCTCGGTTAAGAGGTTTGTAAAAGAATTCAGAAATTATACATTAGAATCAACTTTAGGTGATACCATCACTACCGACATTTTTGCCGAAGGCGATAGTGTTGAAATAGTAGGTACCACAAAAGGTAAGGGTTTCCAGGGTGTTGTAAAGCGTCATGGTTTCCATGGTGTGGGCGAGGCATCTCACGGTCAGCACGATCGTCAGAGAGCACCGGGTTCAATTGGTGGATCTTCTTATCCCGCAAAAGTTTTCAAAGGTATGCGTATGGCTGGCCGCATGGGTCAGGATCGTGTGAAAGTGAAAGGATTGAAAGTGGTTAAAATCTTCGCAGAAAAGAATTATTTATTAATCAGTGGTTCTGTTCCCGGCCACAATGGTTCCATCGTTTTAATACAGAAATAATATGCAAGTAGACGTTTTAAATATACAAGGTCAACCTACCGGCAGATCTATTGAATTACCGGAAGAGATATTTGGTGCAGAACCAAACGAACATGTGATGTACCTGGCTGTAAAACAATATTTAGCTTCACGCCGTCAGGGTACCCATAAAGTAAAAACCCGTGCCGAAGTTCAGGGTGCAAGCCGCAAACTGCACAAGCAAAAAGGTACTGGTGGTTCTCGTAAGGGTAATATTCGTAACCCATTATACAAGGGTGGTGGTACTATCTTCGGACCAAAACCGCACCGTTACGATATTAAGCTGAACCGTAAGGTAAAAGACCTTGCTAAAATCAGTGCACTATCTTATAAAGCACAGGAAAAATCAATCATTATTATCGAAGACGTAGTAATGGATGCTCCTAAAACAAAAGCTTTCACTGCAATTATGAGCAGCTTAAACGTTACCAATAAAAAAGCATTGTTTGTTGTTCCTGAGTACGATGAAACGCTTTATTTAAGCAGCAGAAACATTCCAAATGCAGCAACCGTTTTACTGAGCGATGTTAACACATACGAAATAGTAAATGCAGATGTATTGGTAATGACTGAAAGCGCAGCGAATATATTTAACGAGGAAGAAGGAAACGAAGAGCAGGTTGCAGTAGAAGCTACCAACGCCTAAATAGCGTTCAGCAATTACCTGGTAGCCCAAAGGCAAAAGGTGAAACAAAAATAATTTTAAATAAAGTTCTCCTTCGGGAGAATTTAGGAGGCAAATAAGATGAAACTCGCAGAAGTTCTGGTAAAACCGATACTTACAGAAAAAGCAAATGCTCAGCAAGATAAATTGAGGAGATATGCTTTCAAAGTTGCTCGCAAGTCAAACAAACTTGAAATTAAAAAAGCAATCGAAGAGTTTTACGGTGTAACGGTTATTGATGTTAATACCGCCGTAATACCTGGTAAAAACAAAACCCGTTACACAAAAGCAGGTTTTGTAAAAGGCCAAAAGCCCGCTTACAAAAAAGCATTTGTTACTGTTGCTGAAGGTGAAACTTTAGATATCTACGGAAGCATCTAGTAAGCACAGCAGGCAAAAGGTAAAAAGAAGATTGATTTGGATACCAACAGTTGTTTTTCATAGCATCATCGTTGCGTCGCAATCACTTCATCAGCAAACCAATTGTCAGCAAAAAGTTTAATAACAATGAATGGTCTGCATGACCGCGAATATTGCAAAACATATCAGAGTAACTTGTTACTCCGGTAATAACAACCAATAAATGGCACTAAGAAAATACAAACCGACAACAGCAGGTACCAGGTGGAGAATTGGTAACGCCTATGCTGAAATCACAACCGATACGCCTGAAAAGACGTTGCTGGATAAGAAAAACAGGACTGGTGGTAGAAACTTCCAGGGTAGAAGAGCGATGAGATATATTGGTGGTGGCCATAAAAAGCAATACCGTATTATCGATTTTAAGAGAAATAAACCAAACATACCTGCAACAGTTGCAAGTATTGAGTACGATCCAAACCGTACAGCATTTATTGCTTTATTGCATTATGCTGATGGAGAGAAGAGATACATTATTGCACCACAAGGATTGCAGGTTGGCGCTACCGTTATAAGCGGCGATGCAGTTGCTCCTGAATTAGGTCATGCACTACAAATGAAAAACATGCCATTGGGTACTGTAATTCATAATGTTGAAATGCAGCCGGGTCAGGGTGGTAAATTGGTTAGAAGTGCTGGTGCAAGCGCACAGTTAAGCAATATGGAAGAAAAATATGCTGTTCTTAAAATGCCAAGTGGTGAGTTAAGAAAAGTATTAATAACCTGTTATGCAACTGTAGGTGTGGTAAGCAATAGTGATCATAGTTTACAAAGTATGGGTAAGGCAGGTCGTAATGTGTGGAAGGGTATCAGGCCACGTGTTCGTGGTGTTGCAATGAACCCGGTTGATCACCCGATGGGTGGTGGTGAAGGTAGAGCAAGTGGTGGACAGCCCCGCAGCAGAACCGGCCAATACTCCAGAGGTCTTAAAACAAGAACCAAAGGAAAAGCAAGCGACAAGCTGATTATTGTAAGAAGCAATGGAAAAAAATTGGCTAAGTAAGCGATAGGATAACAGGTAACTAAATCAGAAATCTGAAAATCAGAAATCAAAAAATTTAACATGGGTCGTTCAATTAAAAAAGGTCCTTACGTAGCAGCTAAACTTGAAGGAAAAGTTCTGGCTATTAACGAGGGTAATGCAAAGAAATCAGTTATCAAAACCTGGTCTCGTCGTTCAACAATTACACCTGATTTTGTAGGACATACATTTGCTGTGCATAATGGCAACAAGTTTATCCCGGTGTATGTAACCGAATTTATGGTAGGTCATAAACTAGGCGAATTTGCACCAACCCGCAATTTCAAAGGACACTCTAACAAGAAAAACTAAACCCTTGAACGTTTAAAGTTTAAAGGCATAGTTGAAAAACAAACTTTAAACCTTTAAACCTTAAACTTGAAACTCAATAACAAATGGAAGCAGTAGCAAAATTGAGGAACTACCCAACATCGCCACGTAAAATGCGTTTGTTGGCTGATCTTATCCGCGGTATGGCGGTAGAAAACGCCTTGGCAACTTTGGAGCATCATCCAAAGCATCCGGCAACACCGTTGGGCAAATTGCTTAAAAGTGCAATTAACAACTGGGAGCAAAAAAATGAAGGTACCAGTGCAGCAGATGCGGACCTGGTAGTGAAAACTATATTTGTTGATGGTGCCAGAACATTACGTCGTATGCGCCCGGCTCCACAGGGTCGTGGATATAGAATACGTAAGCGTAGCAACCACGTAACCCTTTTTGTAGACACAAGAACAAATGAAGTTTCTAAGAACGTATATGGTTCTAAGAGAAAAGAAGCTAATAAAAATTCGTAAAACTTATATATACAAGATATGGGTCAGAAAACAAATCCTATTGGTGCAAGGCTAGGTATCATCCGCGGGTGGGAAAGTAACTGGTACGGTAATCATAAAGATTACGCTAGCAAACTTATTGAGGATCATAAGATCAGAACTTACCTCTTAGCTCGTATAAGTAAAGGTGGTATTGCCAAGATCGTGATAGAGCGTACATTAGGTAAGCTGATCATAACTATACATACGTCTAAGCCAGGTATTATTATTGGTAAAGGTGGTGGAGAGGTTGACAGAGTTAAAGAAGAACTTAAAAAGTTAACCGGTAAAGAAGACGTTCAGATCAACATTCTGGAGATCCGTCGTCCTGAACTGGATGCTAATATAGTTGCCGACACTATTGCCCGTCAAATCGAAAACCGTATCAACTTTAAGAGAGCTATTAAAATGGCAATCGCTTCTGCCCTGCGTATGGGTGCCGAAGGAATTAAAGTTAAAGTAGGTGGCCGTTTAGGTGGTGCGGAGATTGCCCGTAGCGAAGAAATTAAAGCTGGTCGTGTTCCCCTGCATACTTTCCGTATGGACATTGATTACTCCAATGTATTTGCTTTAACTGTTTATGGTAAAATTGGTATCAAAGTTTGGATTTGTAAAGGTGAAGTATTAGGCCAGAGAGAATTGAACCCGAACTTTGTTGGCGGTAAAGATGCTGGTGCTCCAGGAGGTGGAGACAGAAGGCCAGGTGGTGACGACAGAGGTGGATTTAGAGGTGAAAGAAGAGACAACCGCGGTGGTGGTGGTGGTGGAAGAGATAATCGCGGTGGCGGTGGTGGAGGAAGAAGATAATTTTCCTCTCTGCCCTCAGGGCGCTATAATAAACAATAATAACTAAGGATATAGTGTTGGTGACAACGCAAACCTGAAACTTGAAATTTAATAAAGATGTTACAGCCGAAAAGATCGAAGCACAGAAAGATGCAGAAAGGCCGCATGAAGGGAGACACTAAACGTGGTGCTACCTTAGCCTTTGGCTCGTTTGGATTGAAAGCATTGGATTCTGTATGGTTAACCAACCGCCAGATTGAATCAGCTCGCCAGGCAATGACCCGCCACATGAAACGTGAAGGTAACGTTTGGATCCGCATATTTCCTGACAAGGTTATTACGCACAAGCCTGCAGAGGTGAGGATGGGTAAGGGTAAAGGTAACCCCGAATATTGGGCTGCTGTGGTACAACCAGGACGTATACTTTTTGAAGCCGACGGTGTTTCGGAAGAAGTTGCAAAAGGAGCTTTTCAACTTGCTGCACAAAAATTACCTATCAAAACAAAGTTTGTAATCCGAAGGGAGTTACAGGCATAAGAAAAGTAAATGAGATTATTTGAAGATTTGAAAATGTTGAACAGACATTGGTATCAAGTTTCAAATTTTCAAATTGTAAATTTTCAAATTAATAACAATGGCTGACAATAAAGTTGAATTTAATAAAAGCATTAAAGAGATCAACGATAATGATCTTAATGCACGCATTCAGGAAGATGAAATGCGTCTTAAAAAGCTTGAATTTGCTCACGTGATTTCTCCTTTGGAAAATCCTATGACAATTCGCGCTTTAAGAAGAGATGTGGCTCGTTTAAAAACAGAATTACAGAAAAGAAAGTTAGGTATCTAACTATAAATAACAGTTATTATGTTAGAAAGAAATTTGCGTAAAACAAGGACCGGATGGGTTAGCAGCAACAAGATGGATAAAACCATTACTGTTGAAATCGAAAGAAAGGTTAAGCACCCATTGTACGGTAAGTTCGTTAAAAAAACGACTAAATTCCATGCACACGATGAGAAAAACGAGTGTAGCATTGGTGACCTTGTAAAGATCATGGAAACCCGCCCCCTTAGTAAAACTAAGCGTTGGAGACTGGTAGAAGTGGTTGAGAAAGTTAAGTAAGGTATTTATACCGCAAGCTTAAAATATATATGTTTTAAGCCTCTGCCAAAAAATCAACATTGATTATTGCTATTAGCACCTAACGGTTAATAGTTAAAAGCAAAACAAATGATTCAGCAAGAAAGTAGATTGAATGTAGCTGATAACAGCGGTGCCAAAGAAGTTTTGTGCATTCGTGTATTAGGTAACTCAGGCCAGGACTACGCAAGAATTGGTGACAAGATAGTTGTTACTGTAAAAGATGCAATGCCTGCAGCCGGTGTTAAAAAGGGTACTGTATCAAAAGCAGTTATCGTTCGTACCAAAAACAAATTACGTCGTAAAGATGGTTCTTATATACGCTTTGATGACAATGCTGTTGTATTGTTAAATGCATCGGATGAGCCAAGAGGTACCCGTATTTTTGGGCCTGTAGCAAGAGAGTTGAGGGATAAAGGTTATATGAAAATCATTTCATTGGCACCTGAGGTTCTATAAAGGCTGAACGCTTAAAGCATGATGCTTAAAGCTTTTAAGAAAAGAATATTTTACGTTAAGCGTTAAGCGTTTCGCATTAAGTATAAAAGAAAAAAAATGACTAAGAGATTTAAACCCAAATTCAACATTAAAAAAGGCGACCAGGTGGTGGTTATCGCCGGTGATGACAAAGACCTGAAGAAGCCACGCACGGTGCTGGAAGTTATTTTGGAAAAAGGTCGCGTTGTTGTTGAAGGTGCAAATATTATTACCAAACATACAAAGCCCAGTGCACAAAATACCAAGGGTGGTTTGGTTAAAAAAGAAGCCTCTATTAATATTAGTAATGTAATGTTATGGGATGTTAAGGCAGGCGCTGCAACTAAAGTTAAGCGCGATCGCCAGGATGGTAAATTAGTTCGTATCGCTAAAAAATCAGGGGAGGTAATCAAATAATGGCTACTACTACTTATGCTCCAAGATTAGCAGGAAAGTACAAAAATGAAGTTGTACCTGCTTTAATGAAAAAATTCGGATATAAATCCGTAATGCAAGCTCCAAAGCTTGAGAAAATTTGTTTGAACCGTGGTGTAAACGGTGCTGTATCTGACAAAAAACTGGTTGATGTTGCAGTTGAAGAACTGACAACAGTATCAGGTCAAAAGGCAGTTGCTACCATGTCAAAAAAAGATATTTCCAACTTTAAGCTTAGAAAGAATATGCCGATAGGTGCAAGGGTAACTTTGCGCGGTGTTAAGATGTATGAATTCTTAGATAGGCTGGTATCTGTATCATTACCACGTGTTCGTGACTTTAAAGGTATTAACGACAAGGCTTTTGATGGCCGTGGCAATTATACTTTAGGTGTTACTGAACAAATCATATTTCCTGAGATTGATATTGACAAGGTAAATAAGATTACTGGTTTGGATATAACTTTTGTAACAACAGCTAATACCAATGAAGAAGCGTATGAATTGTTGAAAGAGTTAGGCATGCCTTTTAAAAATGTTAAAAAAGATATTCAGGAATAATTTAGAGTGTCTAATGTGTGAATTCTGATTTGAAGATTTTAAAAGTGATGTATGATGTATGATGTCTGAATTTAAGTAGTAAATCAGGTAAATAAATCAGAGATCACCAAGTCAGAAATCATAATTAAAATT
>JBBSJX010000007.1:0-28067 GCA_038256825.1 Chitinophagales bacterium | reverse complement strand
GGTATTACGGCCACGCAATTCCCTGCGGGTACGGTAACGTGTTCTCAATTCAGGAAGCTTTAAATTATCGAGTAACACTTTTATGCTGGCTCCATCAATAGTGGCCGGTTTTACCAACGGACGTGAGGGATAAGTGATGCGGTAAACCCTGCCGTGCACATGGTCGCGCAAAGGATCCCTTGCATTGTGCTGCATATGGCCAATAAGTATGTTATGCCAGTCAATCACATAAAGCGAACCATCGGGTGCAAATTCCATATCTACCGGTCTGAAATTTTTATCTTCCGATACCAGTAAATCCAGGCGGTGCTTACTTTTATAACCCGTTCCATCATCTACCAGCGAATGATCTTTGGTACCCAAAAATCCAATGGTGTTGTTTATTAAAAAGTCTCCTTGTACTTCATCAGGAAAATGTCTGCTGGATATAAATTCCAAACCTGAGGTTGGCCTAACCCTTTGGGCGGGCTCAACAAGGTCGTACGATTTATGTGTTGCCACTCCGTACCGTGATTTTACAGTACCCGGCATCATCCAACGCACATCTGGTGATGAGGTTTCGGCAAAAAAGTTTTGTCCCCAATCATCAAAAGCAATTCCCCACGGGTTTGGGATGGATAATTGCGCCGTTCTTTCGAGCATGCGACGTTGTGGATTGTAACGGTAGAAACCGCCATTAGTGGCCCGTACAGGTCCGTAAGAAGTTTCAACATTTGTGTGAAGGAAAACGCCCTCTCCCATATAAATTGCTCCGGAAGGATCAGCAGAATAAACATGGTGGGCATGGTGGGTATCGTGGTCATCGAAACCGCTTAATAAAATTTCTTTTTTATCGGCTTTATCATCTCCATCGGTATCCGTTAACAATATCATATTGGTCCCCTGCGAAACATAAACCCCTTCGGACGCCAATTCAAAACCCACCGGCAAATGCAACCCTTCAGCAAAAATGGTTTCCTTATCTGCTTTGCCATCACCATCCGTATCTTCTAAAATCAATAATTTATCGTTTGGTTTCTGGTCGCCGGGCTTGTAGTGCGGGTACGAAGGCATGGTAGCCACCCATAAACGCCCCTTATTATCAAAGGTCAGTTGTACCGGGTTGGCCAGGTCTTTAAATTCTGTTTCCGAAGCAAAAAGTTCAATTTTATACCCGGGAGCTATTTTTAATTTACTTAATGCTTCTGCCCCATACAAGTACTCCAGGCTTCCATTTTGTTGGGGGTTGAAGTTGGTTTTTACATCGGGCAGCGGAATGGTTTTCAAATCTGCTGCGGCCAAATCCATTTTCTCTCCTTTCAAAGCTTTCCAGATCGCAGTATCTCTCAATGCCGTCATCTGCCTGATTTTAATAAGTTCGGCCGGGTAATTATCCGGGCCAAAAGGATTGTACCTTCTTCCATAAACGTGCACACCGTTTGGAATTTTAAGGTCGTTGTGCCACAAACGGTTTTTTTCAAGCACAGCAGCTTTAATCAGGTCCCTGTTAGCTGTTGCAACAGGTTGGGTTTTGCCAAAAACACCATCGGCCAGCAAAGTAGAAAACTTAAAGTAACCTTCATCTGTTAACTGCGATCCATCAATGCTTAAAGGTTTAGCCGAAGTAACAAACCAGTTTTTTGAAGGATTAAATGCATCTACAAAAAGCACTTTATTTTTTGCAGCCACTTCCCTCATTGCCATAGCGTATAATGCCAGGTTTACGTTTTCCTTTTTACCATTGGGTAAATCATATTTAGCTGAAAGATCTTCAAAGGCTATAGGTGATACGATAGCTATTTGTGGAGGAGTTACGCCATTGTATTTTTGGTTAAGTGTATGTTTAATGAAAGCATCCAGTTCAGCCTTGTAATTTTCAAGACCTTCTTTACCCTGGAAGGATTCATTGTATCCAAAAAAAGCTATAATGATATCAGCCTTGTGCCGTGAAATCCATTCATCAGGTGTTTCGTATGCCCCCTGGCTATCTGAATTTCGGGCCAGTTCCGTTTGAAATTTTTCAGCGCCCGGAAAAGCCCATGGTGATGGACGACCTGAATGAGGCCTGAAACCGGGGGTATTACCTCCATCGCTCATATTGCGTATGTATAATAAACTATCAGGATAGCGCATTTGTAGCTCTGTTTCAAAATGCCCGAAATTCATCATCCGCGATCCCAGGTTGTTACCCACTAAAATGATGTGTGCTCCCTTTTTTATTTTTAATGCAGAACTGTTGGTGTCCGTAAATTGGAAAGAAATTAATCCAATTAAAATTACAAACAGGATTTTAAAGGCAACATTTTTATGATCCCTGTATATTTTTGCTAGCATTTCAACTTTTTTAAAAATTAAGCGGTTTTCTAATCTATAATATAGTCCTTATATTTCGAACAATGTCAACACACATTATTTGGTAAGTATACACCAAATCTAAAAGCTTTGCTTTCACCTTTTCAGAACATCTTAAAAGTGAGGAGAATTAGTGAATAAACGTCATAAAAATCAATGCAAACGGTTGCGCATATTATTTTAATATCTATCCTGCAAGTACTTACAACTCTTGTTTAATCGAACAAGAAAATATTGTTTGTAAAATTTATGAACCAGGGTATTGGATAATAATTGAGCCTTCGTTGCGTCGCACTCTTGTACTTTTTGTTCATTGCTTAGCAGGTAACATTCTAAATATGTTTAAATAATTACACAAATTGCTTAAGTATTCAAGAAGTTTAAATGCTATTAGAACTATTTCATGATGTAAATCAAGAAATCAATATCACTATTCTTAAAAGTTTCTCCATAATTACTAATTGATTGTAATTAGAACATATGATATCCTATCAATTAATAATATTTTATTAAAAAGAATTAATCAGTAAAATCTTTTTCTTCTGATCCTGAATTTGACCTTTAATGATCATCATTAATATTTTCATCCTTACTAATTTTTAATTCATCCAATGATTTGTTCAAATCATTCTTGTGGCCTGTTGTAATAGATGTACCACTTTCGTTTAAAATAATTTCTCCATCCTGGTTATCTGCTAATCCTTTTGATTTGTTGTCCATAATATGATATTTTAAAAAATTAATTTAGTAAACTTAAATAATTTCTGTATTGAGCTTTTTCGAAAATTTCCCGTAGATAAGTGATCCACCTTTGTTATTTAAAAATTTTTATTGTTAAAAACCCATCTTTTTAAATATTTAAACATTTTGATTTTAATCAAACCTATCACATTATTGTTAAATACATTTTAATAATTGTGCAATAACTTAAAATAATATCCATCCAAAATATTCTTTAATATTCTCTCTATCTGTATGATTGATAATAATTAAGTTTACAAATTCATTCAGTCACTAATTTTATTATTTATTTAATAAAACTTATTTACCCTTTGTTTGTACTTACACCTATGCTGCCTTATACCATCATCATTTTATGCAGCACAATAACTTTATTATTTGTCTTTTAATCTTTCGCACATTTATTAGTATTTCTATTTTTTAAAAAATCAAACACATGAGAAAAATTTTTTTTACGCTGTTGTGCATTTGTTTGACTTCTTACCAATTGTTTGCGCAAAGTCGCGCAATATCAGGTAAAGTCACAGATGATGCTGGCAACCCATTGGTTGGGGCAACCGTTTCAGTAATTGGTGCATCAGGAAGCGCTACCACTAATGCTTTGGGTAATTTTACATTAGTAGCACCTCGCTCTGCACGCCAGGTGGAAGTTACTTATGTTGGTTATGCTACACAACGTATTAATTTAACCAGTCAAAACAATGTAGACGTTAAATTGGTACAATCATCAGTAAGTTTAGACGAAGTGATCATCACGGGTTACACACGTGAAAAGAAGTCGCAATTTGCGGGTTCCGCAACGGTTTTAGCAGCAAAAGTTGTTGAAACAGTGCCAGTTGGTTCATTTGACCAGGCTTTACAAGGTCGTGCTCCGGGAGTATTGGTAAACTCGGGTTCGGGCCAGCCTGGTGCAAGTACTACGGTAACCATCAGGGGAGTTCAATCCATTTCAGGAGCAGGCGCTCAACCATTGTATATTCTTGATGGAGTGCCCATTCCTGCAGGTGACTTTCAAACCATCAATCCTAACGATTTTGAAACAATTACTGTATTAAAAGATGCAAATGCTGCGGCTTTATATGGTGCCCGTGGTGGTACCGGTGTAATTGTTATTACCACTAAAAAAGGTAAATCAGGTGCAACTAATTTTACTGTGAGATCTCAATACGGTGTTACTGATGCTCCCGATTTTTCGAGATTAAATATGATGAACACTGCTGAAATACTTGGTTACGAGGAAAGAATTGGATTGGCAGGTGCACCTACCAACACACCAGGATGGGTCTATTCAAAATTAAACCCTTCATATGCCACTGCTTCTGCTGCCGTACAGGCGCAGCGTGACAAAACTTTAGATAGCATCAGGGCTATTGATATTAACTATGCTGATGTTTTTTATCGCCAGGGTATTTCCCAAACACATGAATTAAATATGAGTGGCGGTACCGATAAAACAAGGTTTTATGCATCAGCCGGTATTTTTGATCAACAAGGTATTGATTTAAAATCAGCATTAAAACGCTATACTACCAGGTTTAACCTGAACCATACCGCAAATAAGTTAACAGTACAGTTTAATACCTTGCTGGGGTTTTCAAAAACCAATTTGGCTGAAGGTGAGTGGCTTGGCAATAGTTCAAGAAATCCATTTCAGATGACTTATAGGGCCAAGCCTTATGAAAATCCATACAGGGCTGATGGTTCATTAATCTTTGGATCTTCCACTTCACTGGCATTAAAACAAGTTGGTAACTTGATGGAGGGTATCGAAAACACCACCCAAACTCAAAATCAAATCAAGATCAACTCTAGTCTTGCTTTAGCATACCAGCTATTACCTACACTTTCTTTAAAAAATACTTTAGGCGTTGATGCTACATCTGATTTAAACCAGCGTTATGTTAATGCAAACTCTTACATAGGAAGTCTTCAGGCTAACTTATCTGGTGTAGATATCGAATCATACAGGAGGTCAAGCCAGATTATTAATACTACCAGTTTATTGTTTAATAAAAACATAAACGATGTACACGATGTTGAAGCCGGTGCTTATTTTGAGGTGGTAAGAGGTTACCAAAAAGCACTTGGATTCACCTTGTTTAACCTCGATCCACGTTTAGTAGGTACAGGCCAGGGTGCAGGTACTTTGCTTACTAATGGTGCTGCAAACTACCCCCAAAATGCTACCAGTGCAAAATCAGGTTTTGGTATCCGTTCATACTTTGCAACTGCAAAATATACTTACAATAACAAGTATAGTATCAATGGTAACTTAAGACGTGATGGAACATCAAGAATTGTGAACGAAGCGAACAGGGAAATTACTACCTGGTCTGCAGGTGCTATCTGGAATGCAATGCAGGAAGATTTCATGAGAAATCAAGGTATTTTTTCTGATTTAAGGGTTAGAGCATCTTATGGTATTGTACCAAACATTGGTAGTATTGCTACCAGTTCTTATGGTGTTACTGGTTTAAGTTCTGTAACAAACTACCAGGGTCCTCAAGTACCTTCATTTGGTACAGGTAATTATGCAGGTTCAAGTGTTACAGGTTTGGTTCCAACTTCACCAGGTAATCCTAACCTTAGAATTGAGAAAATTCAGAAGACCAATATTGGTGCAGACTTCGCCTTTTTTAAAAACAGGGCAAGATTTATTGTAGACGTGTACAAAAACAAAACAATTGATCTTTTTGTAAATAACCCTTTAAGTGGCACCTCTGGTTTTTCTTCACTTAACATTAATGCAGGTATCATGACCAATAAAGGAATTGAATTGTCTGCAAACTTTGATGTTGTAAGAAACAAGGATTTCAATTTTAACCTGGGCTTCAATCATTCTATCAACAAAAACAATATTGAAGACCTTGGTTTAGTAAACGAATACTTTTTAGGAACTTTTGTAATCAGGAAGGGATTGCCTTACGGTACTCATTATACTTACAACTATCTTGGAGCAGACCCTGCTACAGGAAAACCTGTGTACGAAACCGAGGATGGAAAGGAAACAACAGATGGTGCTAAAGCAGGCCAGTTTGCAAAATTTGGTACTTACCTTCCAAAACATGTAGGTGGTTTTACTACCGAAATAAGGTATAAAGGATTTACTATAGATGCCTTATTCTCTTACCAGTTTGATGTTGTTAGAAGTAACAATACCCGCAACTGGATTACCAGGGGAACACCCGGTTACCATGCAGCAGTTAATGCTTCAAGAGAGTTACTTACCAACCAATGGCAGAAACCAGGTGATATTAAAAGATTCCAGGCACCCATTTACGACAGGGGTTTTACCTCTTCCGATTTACAGGATGCTAAGTTCTTAAGATTTAGAAACCTGAATGTTTCATACCAGGTTAAGGAAATTGCTATAGGTGGAAAAACCATCATCAAAGGAGCGAGAATTTATGTTCAAGGTCAAAACCTTGCTATATGGAGCCCATGGGCAGGTGTGGATCCGGAAGATAACAACAACATTAGCCTCAACGAATATCCTAACCCAAGGATGTATGTTACAGGAATTGATATAAACTTCTAATCCATAAATAATAAAAGCAAACAATATTATTTGCATTATTAAAAACAATATAATGAGATACAATAAATTATTAATAACTGCTGCTTTACTGGTTACCATGTTTTCCTGTAAAAAAGTAATTGAGATTAAAGAAACTGATTTTATTGGTGGTGATATTGCCTTTAAAACCGTAGCAAATACTGAACAAGGTATTATAGGAGCATACGGTAGTTTAGGTATAGAGATGGATATTTTGCTTAACGCTACTCTATCGGACGAAGTAAAAAAAGCAGAATTTTACAATGCTGCAACCACGCATGAATGGCAATACACTTCAACTGATATTGGTATCAGGGATAACTTTAGTGCCTTTAATTTATACTATAGAGTTATTGACCGTGTAAATCGTGTGCTACAGGCATTACCTAATGCAGACTCAACAAAAGCCGGTGATAATGCATTACGTGCAAGGTTAAAAGGCGATGCATTGTTTTTAAGAGCCTTCAGCCATTTTGAATTGTACAGGTATTATGCAGGTAATTATGATCCAAATGGTTTAGCACTTGCTTATATGGAAACACCATCGTTGTTACCACAGGCACGTATTCAGATGAAGCCTTATTTTGACAAGATGATAGCTGATATGGCAGAAGCTAAAACCTTATTGCCAAATAACCTTACCGATTTGGGCCGTGCAAACAGATTGGCCACTGCTGGTTTACAAGCGAGGGTTGCATTGTATATGAAGAACTGGCAGGATGCGATCACATTTAGCACCGAATATATTAATGGTATTCCTTTAGCGTCAAGAGCTACTTTTCCCGGAATATGGACCGATGCAAATGCTAATGAATTAGCCTTTAAATTGATCAGAACTACCGCACAATTAGGTGTATTAAACGTTTCGCCAACAGGTGGTGTTTCAACTGGCAGACTGGGAAGTTTATTCAGGGGAACTTCAACAACGCAAGCGGGCGTTATCAATATTGGTACTGTAACCTGGGCCCCTTCGGATAAGATATGGGACAGTTATGATAAAGTAAATGATATACGTTTTAGCAGTTATCTTAAAGACGAACCATTGTTATCAAGTACTGGAAGACCATCTCGTATTATTGCTAAATACCCAGGTACCGGTTATTCAACCCCGGCAGAAAACGTATCGGATGCTAAAGTTTTTAGAACAGGTGAAATGTATTTGATACGTGCTGAGGCCAAAGCTGAAACGGGTGATTTAGCTGGGGCAGCATTAGACTTAAATAATTTAAGGGCTGCAAGAATTGATAACTATGTTAATGAAGTATTTGCTTCAAAAGATGCAGTAATTTCTGCTATTATCCAGGAGCGCTTTAAGGAGTTAGCTTTTGAAGGTCATCGCTTCTTCGATTTAAGAAGAAAGAATTTACCTGTTGAGCGCCTGGCATCAGATGCTCCCACAACAAATGCGGCAGTTTTGCCTGCAGGTAATTTCAGGTTCTTACTACCTATTACAAACGCTGAAATCCAGGCAAATCCTCAAATACAACAGAACCCCGGTTATGCCAACTAGTATTAATTAATACTTATAAAAAAGGTGGGCTGTCTAATTATAGACAGCCCACCTTTTTTATGTATCCTATTGTTTATTGCTCAAGTTTATTTTACTGAATTGTCCACTTTATTATCAATTGAATATCTCTGCAACCATACCAACTTTTAACGACAGACCCACTTTAGATATGCGCAAATAATAGTTGTAATAATTGATTACTAAAACTGATGCATTACCAAAAAACAGTACAAGAGTGCGACGCAAGTAAAGCCTGGTAAAGTACCAATGTTTGAACCCAAATAATTATTATTAATAAACGTGATTTAAAATAATGGAACCATTATTTTAATAATTCCTCCAATTTACTTTCTAATGCTTCGCCACGTAAACCGCTGGCAATAATTTTTCCTTCGGGATTTATTAATACGTTGAATGGAATGGCATCAAACTGGTAAGTATTGATAGCCTGGCTCTCCCACATTTTTAAATCGCTCATGTGCGCCCATGTAAGTTTATCCTTGTCAATAGCTTGCTTCCATGCAGTTTCATCCTCATCCAACGACACACCCAATACTGTAAAGTTTTTGTTTTTAAACTTGTTGTAGGCCGCAACCAGGTTAGGGTTTTCTGCACGGCAGGGGCCACACCAGCTTGCCCAAAAATCAACCAGCACATACTTGCCTTTGAAGTCGGATATGCTAACCATTTTACCGTTTTCGTTTGGCATGGTAAGGTTAGGCGCCTGTTGGTTTAACATTTTATACTCAGGCGCTTTGCTGGCCATTTGTTGAGCCAGTAAACTTTTAATCCGTGCAATACCTGAGTGGGATTTAAACTTATCGGAAGCCGCATCTACCAAGGGTTTCAAAGCTTCAGGATCCATAGTACGGCTTGCCAAACCTATGGCGTAATAAGTTGCGGCCGGGCTTGATGATTGCTCTATAAATTGCGCAATGTGGTTATTCATTGCATTCAATTCACGATCACGTTCCATTTTAGCAACCACCACCAAACTATCCTTGCCGGGCTGGCGCTGTAAGGTATCCAATTGCTTAAAACGAGCCATCATTGTTGAGTCGTCTTTGCGATAACTGCGAAAAAGATCCTGCAAACTTTTTGAAGCAGGGGATTCCGTAACCTCGTAATTAGCAAAGTCGTTAATATCCATTTTTATGTGAATAGTTTTGGAGTCATTTACTAAAATCACATCCGGGCCTTTATCCAAAACAAGCCTGTAAATACCTTCCTCATCGGCATTAGCCTTAAGAGTAAAATTGCCCTTATTATCTAACATGGTCGAATCCAATACCACAGGTTCGGGATTGGTGAACGGAAGTTCCATCAACATAATTTTCTTGCCCAGCGCATTCTCAATGGTACCGGTCACTTCAAATGCACCCTGCTTTTTTTCTTTACACGCTACCGCAGAAAGCGATAATGCAAAGGCAGCTATTAAAACTTTTTTCATAATTATTTTAAATATTAATCTCGCTATTTTAAACGTTCTTCCAATAATGAAGTAACAATTTTGGGATCGGCTTTTCCTTTGCTTAGTTTTTTAACTTCTCCAACAAACAAGCCTATCAATCCTTTTTTACCTTTTTTATATTCTGAAACTTTGTCGGGCATTTTATTTAATACTTCGTTAACCCAGGTATCAATTTCGTTGTTATCACTTACCTGTAATAAGTTTAAATGGGTAGCAATTTCCAACGGCGTTTTATCGCTGCCTTGTAATAATACAGGTAATACTTTTTGCGATGCAACCGAAAAATTTACTTTGCCATTGTCTACCAAATTCACAATAGCAGCAAGGGTTTCAGGAGATAAGCTTAGTCCATCAAAATTAACATGCTGCACATTGGTGTATTGTTTTAACGGACCTAATATCCAGTTGGCAACGGCTTTGTAATTTTGGGTATGCTTTACAACTTTTATAAAATAATCAGCCAATGTTTTATCATCGCATAATTGCCGGGCATCATATAGAGGTAGTAAAAATTCCTGCTCAAAACGTTTTACCAACGCTTCGGGTAACTCGGGCATGGCCTCTTTTATACTACTTATATAATCATCCGTTAAATGAAAAGGTGTTAAATCCGGTTCCGGAAAATAACGGTAATCATTTGCTTCTTCTTTATCGCGAATGCTGAAAGTAGTATCGTTATCCGCATTAAAACTGCGGGTTTGCTGGGTAATCTGCTCACCCTTTTCAGCCATCATTATCATACGCTCAATTTCGTATTCAATAGCTTTTTTTACATTTCTTATGGAGTTCAAATTTTTCACCTCCACCTTAACTCCCAGTTCGGTTTCTCCTTTTAAACGAATAGAAACGTTGGCATCGCAACGTAAACTTCCTTCTTCCATATTGCCATCGCAAACACCAATCCATTTTACCAGCTTACGCACCTCTGTTACATATTGAAATGCTTCTTCTGCCGAATGCATATCAGGTTCGGTAACAATTTCAATTAACGGAACCCCTGCACGGTTAAGATCTACACAGGTAAAATCAGCATCTCCATCATGAATACTTTTGCCTGCATCTTCCTCCATATGTATGCGGTTTAAGCGTACCTGGCGCTCTCCTTCCAAAGTTGTGATTGTTACAAAACCACCCTTACAAATGGGGGTTGTGTGTTGCGACACCTGGTAACCTTTAGGCAGGTCGGGGTAAAAATAATTTTTACGGGCAAAATAGTTAAAACGTTCAATGGTGCAGTTACAGGCAAGGCCCATGCGAATGGCATATTCTACAGCCTTTTTGTTTGTTTTGGGTAAAGTACCGGGGTGCCCCATGGTAATAGGGCTGATATGTGTATTGGCTTCTCCCCCAAATGCCGCACTGTCGCCGCTGAATAATTTACTCTTAGTAGCAAGTTGGGCGTGCACTTCAAGCCCAATAACTGCCTCATATTTTGTGTTTACCATTTTTAAATAAAATAAAACAACCCGTTTTATTGCGGGGTGTAAAGGTATTAGTTTCGTGGTTAAAGTGGCTGCAACATGTGTTACATCAAATATAAAGCGTAACATACTATTTAATGTTTTGTGGCCGGGCTTTACATCCTTCATGATACTGCCGTTGCGTCGCACTCTTGTACTTTTTATTTGCTACCGGGCAGGCACACTTTACTTACAAAACAAAGCGCCGATCTAAAAAGACCAGCGCTTAAACTATAATAAGAACTAAAATATCTACAGGTCAGCCGTTTTTAATTTTTTAGGGATTTTTACATCCACTACCTGGGTATTACCATTACGTTTAATACCAAATTTCAAACTATCACCCTCTTTCAAATCGCGTATCTGCTCACGTAGAGCGTCCACACCTTCAATCGTTTTGCCATTAATGTCTGTAATAATATCGTCTTCCTTTAAACCTGATTTTTCAGCCGGCGAATCATCTTCCACTTCTTTTACTTTTACACCCTTACCTTCTTCTAAATCCTGTATTTGCAAACCTATTTTTGGTTTTTTATACCAGTTAAACATCGCACCATCAAGCGAGGGTGGCATTTTAAAATTAAAATTTCCCTGGGGCATGTTTAATGAAAAAGCATGCATTTTATTTTCGCCGAGTGTGGCAGTTGTTTTATTGTTTTTTCCATCACGCATATAGGCAATCTCAACCTGATCATTTGGTTTTTGCTTACCTACAGCTTCAATTAAATCGGCGGGCGTTTCTATTTTGTTACTACCAACTTTTGTTATTACATCCCCTTCTTTTAAACCTGCTTTTTCAGCGCCGCTACCATCCGATACTCCTGTAATTTTAACACCACCAGCTTCTTTTTCTGTAGTTACGCCCAATAATGCTTTATTACCTGCTAATTCAGGGGCCATCATTTTAAAATCATCTTCCCGCTCCATTCCCCGAGGGCTAAACATGCCTCCCATACGTCGTTCATGTACAAGGGGGCCCTTTCCATTTTTTTCAATTTTCATAATCCTGATATCGCCACCTTTTAAATCTTCCATCGGTTTACCGTTAACGGTAATTTTATCGCCTTCAATTACAATGGTGGTTTTTTCGTTCTTATCCCCTTTTTTGCGGATAACGATTTCCTGTTCTTTTTCTATCTTTTTTACTTTAGCATCCTGTGCTATAACAGCGCTTCCCAATATGGTTGCAGCCAAGAGCAGACTTGCTGTTTTAATCCTTCCATTCATAATAATAATTTTTAGTTGTACGAAATGTTTAGTAGATCAAATCTACATAAGAAATTTGATTACGAAAAGTTTCGGAATTGTTAATTAATAGTTTATTTAATGAATGAAGAGAAATTTGTAAAGAATGGCAAAAAACCTGTTTTGTTAATACCAGATAATGCTTACTTCGATTAGCAATAAGCATTAATTTAAAAAAACCTGCCTTTGAGAGTGCAGGTTTAAAACAAACATGGTCAGTTAAAATTTAGTTCCAACTTAACTTATATAAAAAGTGAGTGAACCGCCAAAGGTGGGGCAGGCTACAACGCTGATGCCATAAAACTTATGCTGATTAAAAAAAATTTCAACTACAAAAGTTCTTTTACTTTTTGGATAACGCGGTTTAAATTGCTGGCATCCTGCCCACCTGCAGTAGCCAAAAATTTTTGGCCCCCACCACCACCTTTTATGAGGGGCGCAATGTGCTCTTTAATAATTTTAACCGCATCCAGGTTTTTGTTTGTAGCAAGGGTTTCATCTAACATCACCGCAACATTGGCTTTGCCTTCTATATTGGCAACCAGCACCACTACATAATTTTGCAGGTCGGCTTGCAGATCCAAAGCAAGTTTTTTTAAGGAATCGGCACTGCCCACTTCAACCAATTGACCAACAAACTGTACATCGTTTACCTGTTCCATTTTTTGAACAATGGCCGCCTTTATAATCTTCAATTGTTTTGCTTCCAGGCTTTCCAGGCGTTTTTTTAATAAGCTACTTTCGGCTTGTAAACTCTCCACAGCTTTAATAATATCTTTTGGATTTTTTAAAGCTTCTTTTACTTCGCTTAAAGCAGCAAAGGCTTCTTTAACCATTGTGGCGGCAGCCAACCCGGCAACGGCTTCAATACGCCTTACTCCTGCTGCAACAGCAGTTTCGTGCTTTATTTTAAACATGCCCAACTGGCCTGTGTAACCAACATGAGTACCACCACATAATTCAATTGAATAATTTGCATCTATAACAACTACCCGCACAACATCGCCATATTTTTCGCCAAAGAGTGCCATTGCTCCCTGTGCAATCGCTTCTTCTTTGCTCATTTCTTTAATTACAACCGGGAGGTTTGCCCTTATTTTTTCGTTAACCAAATCTTCGATTAACGAAACTTCTTCAGCCGCAACCTTTGCAAAATGGGAAAAGTCGAAACGTAAATAATCCTGGTTAACGAGGCTTCCTTTTTGTGCAACGTGGTTTCCTAAAACATTGCGTAATGCTGCATGTAAAAGGTGGGTAGCACTATGGTGCACTTCAGTATTTCTGCGGGCAGAGGTATTTACCTTAGCCAACACTTCGCCCTCAACATTCGCCGGAAGGTTTTCAACAAAATGGATGATGAGGTTATTTTCTTTTTTAGTATCGTACACTTCTACCACATCGCCATTAAAACTCAAGGTTCCTTTATCACCCACTTGTCCGCCACTTTCGGCATAAAATGGGGTTGCTTGTAATACCAATTGATATCCGTCTTTACCCTTTGCTTTTACCTTGCGGTATTTAACCACACTTGTTTTCAATTCCAGGGTATCGTAACCCCAAAATTGGGTAAGTGAAGTATTATTCAATACGATCCAATCTTCTGCATCAACCGTAGTTGCGGCACGGCTCCTGTTTTTTTGCTGCAACATTTCAGCTTCAAAACCTGGTTCATCAACCTGCAGGTTGTTCTCGCTGGCAATTAAGCGCGTTAGGTCAATGGGAAAACCATAAGTATCAAACAATTCAAAAGCGGGTTTACCGGCTATGGTTGTTGTACTATTTGCTATAGAAGATTTTATGATCTCATCCATTTTTTTGAGGCCCTTGTCCAGGGTTCGTAAAAATGCTTCTTCTTCTTCTTTTACTACTTTACTTACAAAATCAAGTTGTTGATGCAATTCAGGAAATACGGTTTCAAACTGCTTTGCCAACACGGGGATTAATTGGTTTAATAAAGGCTGTTTGTAATCGAGGTAAGAATAATAATACCTGGCTGCGCGGCGTAAAATACGCCTTATAACATAACCGGCTCCTGTGTTTGACGGCAATTGCCCATCGGCAATGGTAAAGGAAATAGTGCGAATATGATCGGCTATGACCCTAAAGGCAATTGCTTCTTTACTATCGCTGTAATCATATTTTTTTCCTGTTAACTTTTCGGTTTCTTTAATGGTGCCCGCAAATACATCTGTATCGTAATTGCTGCTTTTTTGCTGAATTACCCTAACCAGGCGTTCAAAGCCCATCCCGGTATCAACATGGCGGGCAGGTAAGGGCTCCAGGCCGCCATTTTTTAACCTGTTGAATTGAATAAATACATTATTCCAGATTTCAATAACCTGCGGGTGATCGTTGTTCACTAAATCGCTGCCGGGTATGGAAGCTCTTTCTTCATCGCTTCTGCAATCCACATGTATTTCGGTACAAGGGCCACAAGGGCCAGTATCACCCATCTCCCAGAAATTATCTTTTTTATTCCCTTTTAAAATACGGTCTTCACTTATTACCTTTTTCCATTCATTAATGGATTCTTCATCTATTTCAAGTCCTTCTTTTGCATCTCCTTCAAAAATGGTTACAAACAACCGGTCCTTATCTATTTTTAGAATATCTGTTAGCAACTCCCAGCTCCAGCTAATGGCTTCTTTTTTAAAATAATCGCCAAAACTCCAGTTACCCAACATCTCGAACATGGTATGATGGTAAGTGTCTACTCCAACTTCCTCCAGGTCGTTGTGCTTACCACTAACCCGCAAACATTTTTGGGTATCGGCTATACGAGGGTATTGCGGTTTTTTATTGCCCAGAAAATAATCTTTAAACTGGTTCATACCGGCATTGGTGAACAAGAGTGTAGGATCGTTTTTTACAACAATAGGTGCAGACGGAACCACAGCATGTTGCTTTGAAGCGAAAAAATCTAAAAACTGTTGCCTGATTTCACTGCTCGTCATCATAATGGGACAAAATATTTAGGTGTATGTTTAGGGTTCAAAAATTATATTTGCAGGCCCTGTAACCGGGCGGCAAAGGTAGGGAAGCAGGAGAGAAAATGTTATTGAGCCGCTTTGGCTTGCTATCAATTTTTTGAATTTATATTGACGTTTAAGAAACTGACATGAGTACATTTTAAATATTACAACCTGGCTTTGGGTAATTACCTGTTTACAAAAAAAAGATAAACAGTGACAGGCTTATAAATGCAGCAGATACATTGAATATTAATTTTGAAATTTTTACATATATTTTTATACTGAAAGTGAGTGTTTAGTAAAGTAATTACAGTACAAGAGTGCGACGCAAGAATGCTCAATAGTAGTACCAAGGTTTTGGCACCAAATAAAAAAGTAATAATTAAGGACGAGCGGATTGAAGAAGATTAAATATTATTATAATACCCACAGCCTCAGGTACGAAAAACTGGTGGTGCCTTTTAGAGTGAAACTTTTAAGGGTTTTTGCGTTTTTGGCAACAGCTTTGGTTTCGGCAGGATTAATAGTTTGGGTTGGATTTAAATATATAGGGTCGCCCAACGAGCGGATTTTACGTAACCAGGTGGAAGATTATAAGGATGGTTTTACCCTGATGGAGCGCAGAATACTGGAGCTTGATAAAAAGATGGCTCAATTGGAAACACGAGATAACGAGGTGTACCGGTCGATTTTTGAAGCCAACCCCATACCTGACAGTGCCCGTGAAAAAGAACAAGCCAAGAAAGAAGAAATTTCGCTGGTGCAGCGCCTGAGTGATGATGTTTTAATTGGTGGAATGGTTTCGCAATTGAATAAATTGTCGTCGCGCATGGCTTTTCAAACCAAGAGTTATAAGGATATTAAGGGAATGGTTCAAAATAAAGAGAAGTTATTAGCAGCTATTCCGGCTATTCAGCCCGTAAGTAATGCTGATCTTCGCCGCATAGCCTCGGGTTTTGGTTCACGCATCGATCCCGTTTATAAAATATCCAAGTTTCATACAGGATTGGATTTTACTGCCCCGCAGGGAACACCCATATATGCTACTGCCGATGGAAGAGTGAAAGTTGCCAGTAATACATCTGACGGATATGGTAACCACGTTGTGATAAACCATGGCTATGGATATGAAACTTTGTACGGGCACATGATACGCATAAAAGCAAGGGTGGGACAAATAGTAAACAGGGGCGAAGTGATTGGTTGGGTGGGTAATACCGGTAAAAGCACCGGGCCCCATTGCCATTACGAGGTTCATAAAAATGGAACCCCCATTAACCCGGTTTACTTTTTTTATAACGACTTAAGCCCCGCACAGTTTGACCGGATGCTAAAACTAGCAGAAGCAAGCAACCAAAGTTTTGATTAAAAGCATTATTAACCTGTTTTCCACTTTACAAAAGGGGCAACTGCAACAAATCAATCATTTGCTATTTTTACAGCATGACGCAATTAGATCTATTCTCGCTGGAACCCAAACCGCAGAAGCAAGGTGAAAATAGTGCGTTGGATATTATAAAAACCAGTACAAAAATTGTTAATAAGGAAGCCGGTAACCCAAGTAAAGATTTAAATAATGATACAGTGGCTTCAAGCATAAACGAAAAGGCAGATGAAGAAACGCCTAAAAGTATAGAACCTGAAATTAAGCACCTGCAGGTAATTACACCTGAAGAGCGCACCGGGGATATTATTTTTGAAAACAAGAATATCACAGTAAAAATAAAAGCCCGGCAGGCTCCCGAAAAAATAACTACAAACAAGGAAAATAAAGGAACCGGCTTATCCGCGTTGCCCGATAAACCTTTAAAAGTTGAACCCCGCAAATCAATTGTAACCCGGCAACCCAAAACCGAATTCAGTAATGCACTGCGCGAAAAATTAGAAAGTGTAAAAAATAATATTAAAGAAGGTTTACTTAAAGACACCCAGGCGGAAAAGAAGAAAGAAAAAAAAGCCGCAAAACCACCACAAAAAAGAGGAAGAAAATCGTTTAAAGAAATTTACTCCGACGAAGACCTTATTGACGTTCCGGAAGATGAAATATTGTTTAAAAAGCAATACTATTCAATTAGTGAAGTTGCCGGGTGGTTTAAGGTTAACACTTCCTTACTCCGTTTTTGGGAAAACGAATTTGATATACTAAAACCACGAAAAAACCGCAAGGGCGACCGGATGTTCAGACCGGAAGACGTAAAGAATTTGCAACTAATTTATGAACTGTTACGTCATCGAAAGTATTCAATTGAAGGAGCAAAAGAATACTTAAAAGTGAATAAGAATAAGGCCGACGTTCAAATGCAGCTTACCCAAACCCTTCAAAAATTTAAAAATTTTTTACTGGAGTTAAAGGCTGGTATTTAATTGATTATTATTCTCTTCCGTCCTATTAGATGGAAAAAAAATAGTCAGTATATTATTTTTGTTACATAATTATATATTGTAAGCTTTTGTTTTGATTGAATAAATGGAGATATTAAAAGTTTTATAAAACAAAAAGTTACAATAATTATATGCCGGGCTTAACTAAGGTTGGATTACTATTAACCACTATTATCATTACTTTTTCAGGTTGCCAGTATATAATGCAGCAGCATAACAACAATGATATTTTTGACAACGCAACCATTATAACTTTTGCCAAAGAAAAAGTTAACAGCGTTCCCTTTAATGAAGATTATAAAATTATTACTGTCGCTCCTGTTGCTGCTGTAAAGCAAAAAGTAATCTCCCATAAAACACCCATAATAAAACGAAAATTAAGCCTGAGAGAAAAGGGTAAATTGATTTTAAAGGATAATGTTAGCCTGTTAAATGATGAAGTGGCAACCTTTATGATTTTTGATAGTTTAATTTCAGTTCAGCGTTCTACACGAAATTATTATTTCTATGTTTTTGAAAACATAATGGAACATGCGGATAGTAACTTATCAAAAGCTATAGGTGATTATGCCTTAACCTATATTGAAACTTATCCCAACGATTTTTTAAATAACAGCAAAGCATTTACTCCCCAACGACTGCAGAACTGGGCAAACCATATTGGACTAATGTTGTTCCGTTTGCCCGGAGATCCTCTTAATACTTACATGGCTTCATCCAATATGTTGAAATCAAATTGTAAACAATGCAGCACTGAAGAATTAAGCCGGATACATAATTTTGACAATCTTGTTTGGGAAAGACTAAGAAATAAAAATAGCGTTGTAAAAAATTAACTTACATATTTAAAGCAAAAGATTTTATAACATTCAATGTAGCACTAAGGCAATAAATAAATTTGCAGGTTACCGTTTTTTGTAAGGGCGTAAAGCTTGCTACGGGTAAAGCGTATTTGAGTAAAACTGCTTAAATCTTCCTTAATATTAAAACGCAACAATTCTAACGTGAGTGGTTTATATAAAATGATGTGGGTACTGTCTCTACCTGTTATAGTATTTTTGTCAATAACCTGGAGGTTCTGTAATCCCAAAAGTTGAAAATTGTTTTTCCGGGCTCCATAATAATCCAATACCAATAAGCCCTTCCTATTATCGTATAAATACAATTGTCCATCAATATCAAACATTACCTGTGGCTGGGGCACTTCATCAAATACAAGTCTGTAATCGGTCGACTCCAAAATCACATTACCAAAATCATTAATTTTTTTAAGTTTACTTTCCTGCTCATCAAACAACCAGATATTACCGTCGTAACCCGATGTAAGGGCCTGCACCTGAAAAATATTTTGCCTGCGCAGGTCAATAGTATTTCTAACATTCAATAGGCGATCCAGTATAACAATGGTAGCAAAATCTTTAAAGTAAACCAATATTTTTAATGGGTTACCCGCATCTAAATAATTGATTTTTCCATATCGTTTTACATCATTAAAAACGGCTATTGAATCTCCTTTATCATTAATTTTTTTTACCTGGTTTTCGTTGTTTACAATAAGTATATTACCAAGTGGGTCAGTAGTAAAAAAACTGATGTTGCCGGGTATAATTCTTTCCGGTTTTACCTGAAGTAAACTATCATTTTGGGCAATTGCAAATTGACCTAAGAAAAGAAAAATAAATATAAAAAGTAGAAAACGCATGTATTGTATAAATATTAATCAACCCATCTCTTTAACTCCACATCCGTGCCATTAAACTCAGCATAAGTAAATTTATTAATCCAGTCGCCCAGGTTAATGTAGCGACTCTGTACGTTCAGAGGATAATCAATGGGCACATGCCGGTGTCCGAAAATAAAATAATCAATAGGTTCTTTTGCCAATACTTCTCTCGAAAAAATAACCAGCCACTCTTTATCCTCACCCATAAATTGCTCGTCGGCAACACTGGTTTTTTGCTTACTTTTTTTACTGAAATAGTTGGCCACCCCAATTGAAAATGCCGGTGGCAATATTCCAAACAACCATTGGCAAAGTTTATTCCTGAAAATTGTTTTCAAAAATTTATATCCGTGGTCGCCGGGGCCCAGCCCATCGCCATGACCAACAAAAAACTTTTTATCGTTCCAGGTAAATGTTTTGGGTTCGTAGTAAACCGGTATGTTCAGTTCCTTTTCAAAGTATCCGCCCATCCACATATCGTGGTTACCCACAAAAAAATGCACCGGAATGCCACTGTCAGTAATTTCGGCCAGCTTGCCAAAAATGCGTACATAACCTTTGGGAACAACGTGCCTGTACTCGTACCAAAAGTCAAACATATCTCCAACAATAAAAATGGCAGCAGCGGTATGCCTGATGCTTTCAAGAAAAAAAACTAATTTTTTTTCGCGCAGTAAACTGGTGTCGTAATCAGGAACACCCAGGTGAAAATCAGAAAGAAAGTAAATTTTTTTTACCTGCGAAACCTCCATTTTTATAATTTACTCTTTTGATGAATAAATTGTAACACATCGCCCGATGCAATAACCGGCTGGTCGTTTACATCGCCATTAAACCAGTAAATCCAGGCGGTAGCGGTTTCGTTATCAGTTATATAAACCGTTGTAGTGGCACGTATATAAAGCGGTTGTTCGCCATCGTCAGGGTTTATACCTTCATAATCGTCTAATTGTTCCATTGCCCAGCTAAACTCATCGTGGTTTCGCTGTTGGTACAATTCACCTATAATAAAACTGGGTTCATCCGTGGGTATGGCAGCGGGGTAACTACCCATATCGTATAATTTGCCTTTTACCCTGGCATCGCCAATTAATGTAAAATACTTGCTTATGTATTCATAAGCAGGATGTTTAAAACCACTTCTAAGCGATCCGTAAACGAATATTTTAAACACGTTATTATTCATCATAGTTAAAGATATGTATACCGCGAAAATAAAATAAAATAGCCCTAAAGCTGCCTTATTACTACGTTAAATAAAGTTTGATCAGGGGTTAACCATTAATGAAGATTTTGGGAACCAGCATTTGTTAAACCTTCAACATCGTTGTGTCACTCACTTGTACTGTATATCTTAATTCATCAATAAATAAAAATAAACGTGGAGACTTTAAATAACGGGCAATTTATAATACCATAGCCACCTATTGTACTACAGCCCAAATGCGGATTGCAAACCACCATAGGTCGGTCAAGCCTGCAACGATAATGCTTTGAAAAGTGCTGGTACCAAAATTTAAACGTAATCTTCGGGGCTGCCTTCAACCAAAAAAACAAAAACTTCTTTTGGGCCATGCACGCCCACTACCAGTGTTTTTTCAATATCGGCAGTACGGCTGGGGCCCGAGGCAAGTGTTATAAGCGACGGCAGGCTACCGGCGTATTTTTTTAGCAACACCTGCAACCCTTCCTTAATATCGTAAACCAACTGGTTGCTATATGCTATGCAAATATGGATAGGAGCATACACACTTACAGTACGCCCACTTTGCTGTGCACTGCTCATTAACAAACTGCCCGTGCGGGCCACCAATAATTCGCAGCCGGTTATGCTTGCATCGCATTGGGCAACATCGGGTGCAGTAAATTTTGAGTAACCATGCCTGTTCAACATTTCCATGAGGGTTTTTTCCCTGCTATAAATTGCAGCAAGTTTGCGGGTTTCTACCAGTTGATTTAGCTGGTCCGCAAGTTCCTGCTCGTTTATACAAAACGAAAATTTACCCATGAGGCCGGTAAAGTTTTGGGCAAACTCCAATTCAATATCCTGCTTTAAGGGTTCAAAAACACTTTGGTTTCCTTCACTTTGCGGAAAAGGAACAGGCACTGAGTTCGTCAGTGCCTGTCGTATTTTTTTAAGTATATTTTCTTTTGAAGAAGATAAAACTTTCATTATTTCCTTTTATGCTTCAGAAGCCGTATCAATAACTGTTTTTTCAGGAGGTGCACTCAGTCCTACATTCTGGTCATGTATAACATCCAGCACATTTTTATCCTCGTAAGGGCGCTTACCAATAAGCACTTCCACATCACTTTGAAATAGAACTTCTTTCTCTAATAATTCCTTAGCCAATATCTCCACTTCAGCACGCTTTTCGGTTAGTAATGCCTTGGTTCGGATGTAAGCGTTTTCAATCATTTTGCGAACTTCTTCATCAATCATTTTACCTGTTTCCTCGCTGTAAGGTTTGGTAAACGAATTTTCAACAGAAGGATCGTGATAGCTTACATTGCCCACTTTATCGTTCATACCATACACGGTAACCATCGAGTAAGCAATCTTGGTTATTTGTTGTAAATCGTTACTGGCCCCTGTTGAAATTTTTCCAAAGAAAATATCTTCTGCAGCACGGCCTCCAAGTGTCATGGCAATCTGGTCGTTCAACTGGTCGGTATTGTATAAATATTGCTCCTTTGGTGTGTACTGGGCATATCCTAAAGCAGCAGTACCGCGCGGCACAATGGTTACTTTTAATAATGGATACGCATGCTCCAAAAACCATCCACAAATTGCATGACCCGCTTCATGGTAGGCAATAATCTCTTTCTCTTCTGGTAATATAATTTTGTTCTTCTTTTCCAAACCTCCAATAACACGGTCAATTGCATCCTGGAAATCGCTCATATCAACTGCATCTTTACCTTTTCTTGCAGCAATTAATGCAGCTTCGTTACAAACGTTTGCAATATCGGCTCCTGCAAAACCCGGGGTTTGTTCGGCCAGTTTGTGAACATTTAAAGCTTCAGAAATTTTAATGGGTATCAGGTGCACTTTAAATATTGCTTCGCGGCCCTTCTTATCGGGGCGATCAATTGTGATCTGGCGGTCGAAACGACCGGGGCGAAGTAAGGCTGTATCTAAAACATCGGGCCTGTTGGTTGCAGCAAGAATAATGATACCAATATCGGTACCAAATCCATCCATTTCAACCAATAACTGATTCAAAGTATTTTCACGCTCATCGTTACTCATTATAGCATTTCTGCCTCTTGCACGTCCTATTGCATCAATCTCATCAATAAAAATAATACAAGGTGCTTTTTCCCTTGCCTGCTTAAATAAATCACGTACGCGGCTGGCACCCACTCCAACAAACATTTCAACAAAATCACTTCCACTTAAACTAAAAAACGGCACTTGTGCCTCGCCAGCCATTGCTTTAGCCAGTAAAGTTTTACCAGTACCCGGAGGGCCTACTAAAAGTGCACCTTTTGGTATTTTACCCCCAAGGGCTGTATATTTTTTAGGATTTTTAAGAAAATCCACAATTTCCATTACCTCTACTTTTGCCTCATCAAGCCCGGCTACATCACCAAAATTAATGTTAACCCGTGTGCCTTTTTCAAAAAGGGTAGCTTTTGACTTACCAATATTAAATATGCCCCCGGGTCCACCGCTACCACCTCCTGCGCCACCCATTTTGCGCATTAATAAAACCCATAAGCCCACAAATAAAAGAATGGTAACAAGGGTATTTGCAATAGGTCCAAACCATTCGCCTTCACTCACTACTGTTTCGGGTATTTGTTCTACACCAATTTTATTTGCAACAGTATCTTTAAAAAAGGCTGTTTGCGCTGCATTAAAACTTTCCCATCCCGTTACTATAAATTCAAAATGAGGCCCATTGGCAACACCATTTGATGTTTTTTTAATTTTCTTTTCATAAAAAGGTTTGCTAAGACTTTCCTTTTTAATATATACCCGAACCATATCTTTATTCTTAACCAGATCAAGTTTTTCAACATCACCAGCCGCTAACATTTTCTGCCTGAAGTCCAGCTCAGTTGTTTTAACTGCATCTGGTGTCATGTTAAAGAAATTTGCTCCTATCAATACCACAGCAATGATTGCATAAATCCAGTAAATACTAAATTTGGGGCCCTTGCGGGAAGATTTTTCATCTCCATTCCCGTTGGGCATGCCCGGAATATTGCGAAAATCGTTTTTTGGTTTTTTATCGTCTTGTGCCATAACCTACTTATCTTCTCTATTTAATGAGATCCATTATAAAATGTTCGAATCCGGTATATATTTATCCTTTATGCTCCATAACATCTGCATCACTCCACATTTCATCTAAACCATAAAACCCACGCGTTTCCGGTAGCATTACATGAACAACAATGTTTACATAATCAATCAATACCCATTGTAAAGCCTGGTATCCCTCGTGTTTATAGGCAGATTCATCACAATGCTTTTTTACTTCTTCCTGTACAAATTCTCCGATTGCCCTTACCTGCTGCGGATTGCCTGCTTCGCAAATAATAAAAAAGTCCGCCACGGCTTCGTGAATTTTACGAAGATCGAGCGAAACAATGTTCTCACCTTTTTTTTCCTGGATTGCGTTGATAATAGTTTTAAAAAGCCTGGAGTTTCTTGTGGTTTTAACTGCCGCGCTTTTTTTACGGGTAGTTAATAATGAAAGTGGTTCCAATAATAAAATTATTTAATTAATAAAATTTAAGTTGCATATGTAATATTTGGTATTGCTTGTATATTCAATATTAATACTCAAAAACTTACTTATTACAAAAGGTATATTGCAATTGTTTACAAATACCAGATTCCGACAAATTACCGCTGTTTTACAATCAGGCAATTTTTTTATGGCGAAAATTGTTGTTAATTGTTAACCAGGTATAGGTAAGTTAAACTTTTAACTTTTCTAACCCTACCATTAACTTCGTCCAAAAATACTAATTCTTTACCTACCATATGCCTATAGGAGAACCGTTTGTTCAACTAATTGAAGTGGATAGTACCAACAACTATGCCACCAGACAGGTGCAAGCCCATTTGGCAGACCATGGCGCAACCTGGTTTGCACACACACAAAACGCTGGCAAAGGGCAGCGAGGAAAAACATGGATTTCGCAACCCGGTGAGAATATTGTTTTGAGTTGTGTGATTAATCCAAAACCCCTAACTGCCTCAAACCTATTCATATTAAGTGCTGCTGTGGCTTTGGCCTGCCACGATTTTTATTGTAAATACGCCCTGGAAGAAACTAAAATTAAATGGCCTAACGATATTTATTGGAAAGACAGAAAGGCAGGTGGAATATTAATTGAAAACTTATTCAGGGGTAAAGAATGGACTTTTGCTATTGTTGGGATTGGTTTAAATATTAACCAGGTAACTTTTCCTCCCTACTTAACCAATCCTGTTTCGCTAAGGCAAATTACAGGGAAAACTTTTGATGCCTGCAGCATGGGCCAGGAACTTTGTGTTTACCTTGAAAACAGGTGGCAGCAGGTACTTAAAGGAGATACAACCGGAATTCTGCAGGATTACCACTCAAAACTTTATAAGCTAAATGAAACCATAACGCTGAAAATTAAAAATGCTGATTTTACAGCGACCTTAATAGGAGTAAATGATACCGGGGAATTATTAATAAACGATGACAAAACAGCGCTCTTACATGGCGAAGTTGAATGGATTATTTAAAAAATACCAATTAAAATCAAAGCTGAATACTATTTAAAAGTACAAGTGAGTGACACAACGATGTTGATTTTTGTACTTCCGCCGGTTAACAAATGCTCACTTTTTTATAAAGTTTATTCCAGTAACAATTAATGGATCGGTTTCTTTATTTCGGGCCTCCACTTCAAACCTGTTAGCGTGGTAACCATTTTTTATACTTTCGATTACATACAGCAACAAAAAGATGATAAACCTATATTTTTTATACTGGTAAACGTGAGCTACCTCGTGGCGTACCCATGGTTTGTTGTTCATAAACTCGTGGTACGAAGTATTGTGCAGATAAATGGTTTTACCCAACACCATGGCTACTTTAGAGGCACGTAATTTAGCAGCAGCCAGTTTTGCCAACCACGAATTTTCCTTAACATACACCTTAATCATTTTGAATAATGTATTAATCCACATCTAAATAAAAGCATTAAGCCTTATCCCACTCAGCTAATACTTGTTCTGTTTGATTTTTTGTATCGGGCTTATCAATAATTCTTTTAATCGTACCTTCTTCATCAATTAAAAAGGTAGTTCGATTAATGCCCATATAGGTTTTGCCCATAAATTGTTTTTCTCCATATACCCCGTACACTTCAACAATTTTCCTGTCTTCATCGGCAATAAGAGGAAAAGGCAACTCGTATTTTTTCTCAAACTTCTTATGTTTACTCACACTGTCCATGCTCACACCAATAACCTGGAAACCTTTTTTCAAAAGCGCTGTATAATTGTCGCGAAGGTTACAGGCCTGGGCGGTACATCCGGGAGTATCGTCCTTTGGGTAAAAATATAAAACCACCTTTTTGCCCAGGTAATCTGCCAGTTTTATGCTGTCGCCATTTTGATTTACCCCTTCAAATTGCGGTGCCAAATTTCCCTGTTTTAATTGCATCATGTATAATTTTTGTTTGTAATTAATCCGGCAGGATTACCTCGTAAAAGAGTATATTTTCTCTGTAATATTACCTACTTCATCCTCAATTGTAACCTTTAACAAATGACTACCGGGTTTGGTTCTTTCATCAAATTTGTGAATAAAGTAATCGCTTTTGCGACTAAACATTAACCATTTGCCATCCAGCTCCGCTCTAAAACTTTTCAAATCACTTTCTTCATCATCGGCAACAAATGTTATAGATGAACTATTTTTCAAATTTGCGCCATTACTCCACCCTTTTGGAATTAGCCGTGGTGCCATAGTATCAATTGCCAACTGAATTGTCCCCAACTCCCTGAACTGACCTTCCATCCAATCGTTTTTCCAGACACCTTTTAATGCAACCTTGCGGCGGTTACTGGTTAATTGCATTAACACCTTATTTTTTAAATTTGTTGGAATTGGTTTTTCGGCCTTTATTAAAACGGTATAATAATCGTGCACCGGAACCGTATAATTATGTACCTCGTGTACCTGCGAAACTACCAATCCATTACCTGACGGCTGGGATGAATGCATAAAAGGAACTGTATCATATAAAGCTTTGTCGCTGAAAGATACCTGCAGGTTATCACTTTTATATTCAGAAGCTTTACCCGGCAACATAGGCATAGTATTAGCACTGAAACTAACTTCTTTTACAGCAGCTGAATTGTACCTTATTTTAAATTTCAGGTTGGTGAAATTGCCTGCAGCATCCTGCACTTTTATCAACACATCGTGTACTTCACTATCATTTAAAGTAATAACGCCATCTCCGGCTTTCTTTAAAAATATGGGGCTTAGGTTGCCCGGCAACTGGCTTAAATGTTGGATGAGCGTGCCATTTTTTGCTTTGGCACTGTAATCCATGGCGCCATTTATATACCTGCTGGTAGTGTACGAAAAATCATCCATCCTAAAGGCGTTCTGCAATTGATCATCAACATAAATTTCGGCCTGGTATATTCCAAATTTGAACGAACTATTGGTTTTGTCTTCTGCACTAATTCCAAAACTAAGCCTGGGCGTATTCACCGTAACCACATTACTAATGCTGGTATAATTACCATTTGCGCCTTTAATCGGTATAGCCGTTGCCTGCATCTGGTAAGTGCTAAATCGCCTGTCGTACATAAATAATCTGTAAATATAAGGGCGCACATGGTCGGGAATATTAAAGTTAAATGGATAGGGATTTAGGTTTTTTTCGGTATAAGTTTCCCTTATCTCAAAATGCAAATGGGGCCCGGCCGATCCACCGGTATTACCACTGTTGGCAATAAACTGTCCCTTTTTTACGGTAAAAAGACCTGGCGTTAAAACTACATCCTGCTCCCATTGTTCATCGCGGTATTGTATGGCTTTTATGTGTTCATTTAACTCAGGATAAAAATCGTTTAAGTGGGCATACAGCGTTGTGTAACCGTTTGGGTGGGTTATATAAATTGCCCTGCCATAACCATATTGTTCAATTTTAACCCGACTCACATACCCTTCGGCGGCCGCTACAACCGGCATGTTTTCACGCTGCGCTGTACGAATATCCAGCCCCATATGAAAATGATTAGTCCTCAGTTCGCCAAAATTTCCACTTAACTGAAGCGGAATTTGCAACGGGCTTCTAAAAAAATTTTGAGGGTATTTTATTGGAGGAAAAAGCTGGGCGTTCGCATTAATCAATAAAAAAACAAAGGAAAAAAATAAGAGTAAAGGTTTGCGCATTCAATAATTTTTAGCGAGATAATTTTTTTGTTCAGGTACTAATTATTAAACAAAACTAAGCAGCCTTGTTTTTAATTTGGGTAACGATGCCAGAAATTAGTGTGAAAATCGTACCAGCAACCAGGTTAAATTGTAGAGCAAATAATAGACGAAACTCTAAGAATAAGGATTTTATTAGATACCAGCTTCAGTTTTTTGTAGCATCATCGTTGCGTCGCACTCGTGTACGGCAAAGTTTATTTCAGCTTTTGCTTTATGTGCTGTG
>JBBSJX010000006.1:0-29810 GCA_038256825.1 Chitinophagales bacterium | reverse complement strand
CGGGTGATGGCTTATCGCTTATTGCCCAGATATCATTTCCAACAGAAATAACACCAGAAATTTCGTTAAGCGTTTTTGGAGGTTTTTCCTTTACCAAATAATTTTTACCCTGCGATTTACTGCTGCAGCTAATAACTAATAAAAAAACAAGCGTATAGAATGTGCGTTTCATAATAAATTTATAATAGTGAAGAGGTGTTTTTTTACTTATAACTTATAACTTATAACTTATAACTTAATACTTACAACTTATTACTCCCTACTCACCACCCAAACCAAACTTAAATTCTCCCACATTTTAAATGGAAGTTCCAGTTTTTGTTGTAACTCATTTTTTAAAAAATATCCTTGTATCATTCCTTCATCACCAAATTCAAAAGGAAAAGTTCGCATCATTTCGCTAAAATCAACTTCGCCCAGGCCATACCATTTGTACATGGCTTCTTTTGCACTCCATAGCAGGGTTAAAATATTTAGTTGTTGATGCGCATGTTGGGCATTCACAAAACGGATCTCGTCGCGGTAAAGAAATTTATTTTTAATTTTTTCAAGCCGGTGAGTTACAATCTCAACATCTACCCCAACCCTGCTTTTTGTGCTTACAATAGCTGCCGCATAATTAGCGCAATGCGAAATGGAAAAATGGTATCGATCGTTGGGGAGGTAAGGTTTACGGGTGCTGGCAATTTCTATCTGATGGTGTGGAAAATCAGGAAACAGGTAACGAAGCAAATACCTGCCCGCCAGGTGTTGCAATCGCTTTTGTGGATGGGTAATTTCCCGTTGCACCGGTACCTGGTTTAAAAAAAAATCTTCCGTTTCTTCTATTTGCCAAACAGCCAGCCGGGTATTTAAGTCAATATCTTGTTGATAAAAAAGGGGCACTTATTTTAATTTAGAGTGGATAGATTGCAGATTTACGATTTATTTGCAAAACAATTGCCGGCAAACAGGCATGCAATTTAGTATTTATCATTTTGGCAAAAAAAACATGCCCATTGGTTTGCCTTTGAACTCAGCCTTTCGACAGGCTTCGGGTAAACTAAAGCAACATTTATAGTTTTTGCCGACAACCAAAAATAAATCTATGATCTTATCTGATTCACGCATATTGGAGGAAATTGAAAAAGGAACAATAAAAATTGAACCATACGATTTTGAAAGCCTGGGAAGTAACTCGTACGATGTGCATTTGGGCAAATGGCTGGCAACGTATAAGGATCATATACTGGATGCTAAAAAGCACAACGAAATAGAATATTTTGAAATTCCTGAAGGTGGATTTGTTTTATATCCGCATGTTTTTTACCTGGGTGTAACATTGGAGTATACTGAAACCCATGCGCACGTACCTTTTTTAGAGGGAAAATCATCTACCGGCAGGTTGGGAATTGATATTCATGCTACTGCAGGTAAAGGTGATGTTGGTTTTTGTGGTAACTGGACCCTGGAAATTTCGGTAAAGCAACCGGTAAAAATTTATAAGGGAATGCCCATTGGCCAGCTAATATACTTTCCGGCCGAAGGAGAAATTAACGTTAAGTATAACCAGAAAAAGAACGCCAAGTATAGCCAGCAACCCGACAAGCCCATTGAAAGTATGATGTGGAAAAACACGTTTTAAGTTTATATAGCTCCAAACTTTTTTTGGTAAGCAATTAACCACGCAACCACCTGGTTGTAGCTCTGCATACCCTTTTCTTGTTGATTAACTTTTAAATATTGATCGTAAAACAGTTTTACCAGTGGCTCCAAAGGGTTGCGGGTTTTTTTTAAGTAATCCCTTACCTGCTTAAAATCGCCTTTTACCCTTCTATTTAAGCGATTAAAATTTTCTTTTGCCGCAGTACTATCTCTCATGGCGTACTCGCGGTTTGCATAGCTAAACAAATCAAAATAGGCAGAATAACGGTATAGACTGTCGCGGGAATGGGTGGCAGCCAGGTAACCTACAAAACTAGCTTCGCTTTCGCTGGCATAACCCAATTGATGTCCCATTTCGTGACAGGTGATATAAGGAATTAAGAACCGGGGGATGGTAAGGTTTAGTTGGGCCTCACCAGTAAATGGATTATAATATCCAAGAAAACCAAGGTACCTGCCCATTCGGCCATAAAGCGACTTTTTAATAGACTGATCCTGGTATTTTAACCATGGGTAAGTATGGGCAACATTCCGATAGGCTGCCTGAGAACTGTCAAAAATATTTGAATAGGTTGGAATGGTAATTACAGAATCCGGGAAAAATGCGCGGCTATCATTTAGCTTTTTTACCAAAACGTTGTTTATCATTTGTAAATCTTCCCTTGAATAATCTTCTGTTTGAATATTTAACTGGTGAGCTATACCCAACCTATTATAATTTAAGCCCCATGCAAGGTTAAAATATACATATACCAATAAACTAATAATTAATCCACGTGTTAGTGCCCTTGAAAGGTTTCGGCGGTTTACTTTGCGCTGAACAAGACTTTTAATAAAGCAAAAAATTCCATAAATGATCAATATTCCGGCAACTGAATAAATAATATCGCCAAGGCTAAAGGGCAACCAACCAATTAGAGTGCGCATAAAAGCGGCAACCGGCGGGTAAAAACCTGTTGAATAATAACGCTCAATTAAAACGGGATAGTTAGTAAAAATTCTGATTAACAGTGCTGCAATAAGCAAAATGATAATACCCCAAAATCTCCTCAAGCCTTTTACATTTTTTACATCCATAAATAAATCGAAGTTAGCATTCTCAAAATTTTGTGAAAAAAAATGATTGTTATTGATACTAAGATTATAAATAATTAAACCAATAATTGTAAGGTTATAAAATCTACAGTTTGTTGTTTAGGTATTAAATCTTTATAAAAATCAATCCAATTGCTGGATAAGGATATAATTTTGATAAAATGCTCGCCTTTTACGAAAGTATGCATGCAAAATTGGCCAAATTTCAATGTTTTCTCTTACTTTTGCCAACCTTAAAAATCCTCTATGAGCCAGAGAAGAGAATATGAGCTAGCATTTGTGGGACTCAAACCAGGAGAACATGAATTTGTTTACGAGGTAACAGATAAATTTTTTGATCCTTACCAGCCTCAGGATTTTACAAATTGTATTGCAACTGTAAAATTGAAGCTGGATAAGAAGTCAGGTTTCATGATGTTGAAATTTGATGTAGATGGAAAAGTTGAAGTAACCTGCGATCGTTGCGGAAATAACCTACCGCTGCAATTGTGGGATGAGTTTAACGTGATAGTGAAGATGGTAGATGATCCGGAAATCATGAATGATAAAGAGGAAGACCCGGATATTTATTACATCAGTAAAAATGAAAGCCATTTGCATGTGGCAGATTGGATATACGAGTTTATCAACTTAAGTATCCCCATGCAAAAAATGTGTAAGGAAGATGAAATTGGTGGTCCGCAGTGTAATAAAGAAGTTTTAGATAAACTGAAAAAAATGACTGATAATGTTAATAACGAAACAAGCAGCATTTGGAAAGGACTGGATCAATTTAAAAATTTACAATAACGTTTTTTGATATTTTAAACATTTGAGTTATGCCTAATCCCAAGCGGAGACACTCGCAGCAACGGAGTGCAAAGAGAAGAACCCATTACAAAGCCGAAGCTGTTACATTAAGTTTAGACAGCACAACCGGCGAGCTTCATGTACGCCATCGTGCGCATGTAAGCGAGGGTAAATTGTTTTATAAAGGAAAAGTAGTTGCAGAAAAAGCACCACTTAAAGCCGGATAAATTACTATTACTTCTATTTAAAAATTATTCATACCTGGATAGGGATGAATAATTTTTTTATGTACATACTTTAGTGTTTTACATCACCTTCAAGCTTTGCAGGCCATGAATATAGGTATAGATATGATGGGCGGCGATTTTGCCCCACTTGAAGCCCTAAAAGCCATAAAGCCTTATTTATCTGGCAGCCAGGTTAAGGCAACAATTGTTTGCATTGGCGATGAAAACCTATTAAAGCCCCTGTTAATAGAGTTTGGGTTAATCAGCGATAACATTCGCACAATACATGCCTCGCAGGTTATTGGCATGCACGAGCACCCAACCAAAGCGTTAAAGGAAAAACAAGATTCAAGTATTGCCATAGGTTTTCACCTGCTTTCTACAAAAAAAATTGATGCATTTATAAGTGCCGGAAACACCGGGGCTATGTTGGTAGGTACCCACTATAGCATAAAGGCAATTCCGGGTGTACTACGCCCGACCATTTCTACAATTATCCCAAAAATTTCAGGTGGTACCGGACTGTTATTAGACGTTGGTTTAAATGCCGATTGCAAGCCGGAACAATTGAACCAGTTTGCCATCTTAGGAAGCGTGTATGCAAAAAAAATTCTGGACATCGCCACCCCAAAAGTAGGATTGCTGAATATGGGTGAGGAAGAAGGAAAAGGAAACATGCTTACACAGGCAACTTACCCCTTGTTAAAACAAAACCCACATATTAATTTTATTGGAAACATTGAGGGCCGCGATGTATTTTATGACAAAGCAGATGTAATTGTTTGCGAAGGATTTACCGGCAATATCATTTTAAAAATGGCCGAAAGCATATTTAATATTGCTATTGCCCGAAACCTAGAAAACGATGCCTATTTAAGCAGGTTTAATTACGAAGCAGTTGGCGGCACTCCCATTTTAGGTGTTTCGAGCCCGGTTATTATAGGACACGGAATAAGCAATGCAAGGGCTTTTACAAACATGCTGTACCTGGCCGAAAAAATGATTACATCAAAACTCTGCGATGAAATTACCGCTAACATTGCGGTTTAATTTTTTTTGGTTCCCAGCATTTACCCTTCTATTAGGCATCGTTGCGTCGCACACTTGTACAATTAAAACATATATCAGCTTATCTCCTGCCACGTTTTACCCCACCTCCAATTGAGTTATCAACTGAGTACTTGCCCGGACCAAAAACTAAGATTGTAAGATAAACCAGCAGGTATAATAAGGCCAGTTCTTTTTTACCAAATGGATCCGCACTATGTGCTATAAAAGCAGCTACCGACATATTGATAATTAAAAATACAGATGCGATGCGGGTGCCCAAACCAAGTATTATTAGAATTGAACATAAAAACTCAGCAATAACTGTGAGTACAAAAGAGGGATATGCTCCAAAACCAAACGGATCAGCAAATTGAATGGTATCGCCCGAAATTAACTTTGTAAATTTAGGATAACCATGTGTAAGCATAAATCCGCTTGCAGCAACTCTAAAAATTAATAACCATACATGTGCCACTCCCGTATTATACCCTGTTGAAAACAACTTTTTCATAAATAATTTCAGATTAAGCTAACGAACATTGCCAATGTATTAAGGAGGCATTTTGACAAACTTAAGAACGTAAATCCAATAATGAACACACCTAAAAAAAATGCAGTAGTTATTGGCTCCAAATTATAATAAAGTACAAGAGTGCGACGCAACAATGATGATCAATGTATTGGAGCTGGTAACCAAAATTTTTTAAAAAAATAACAAAGGTATTATTGTCAATAACGCCCTCGTTAAAATTTTTAATAGATTGATTAAATCATAACACACTGGCTCCTGCTTTTATTAAGATCATTTTTTGTTAGTATTTTCATTTAATAATACCTTGTATGAAAAAAAATAACAGAAGAAATTTTATAACGGGCGCTATTGCCTTAGGGGTAAGCAGCGCCGCATCCGCACTTCCAAAAATGCCTGAACTAGAAAAAATACCTTTAGTACACCACGTTTTCTTTTGGTTAAAAAATTCCCGCAGCGTGGAGGATACCAATAAACTAATTGAAGGTTTAAAAGGCCTGAGGGCTATTGGTAAAATTAAATTGCTGCATATTGGTGTACCAGCCGATACTGAAGTAAGGCCGGTAGTTGACTCATCGTACGATGTATCGGAACTTATGTTTTTTGATAATACCATCGATCAGAAAACTTACCAGGACCACCCGATACATGTAAAGTTTGTTGAAGAATATTCGCATTTATGGGATAAGGTGGTGGTTTACGATGTAAAGGAAATTTAATGGCAAATGTTATAAATTCAAATAAAAAATCCCCTGCCAATGGCAAGGGGATTTTTTATTTGAATTCGTATTTTTAAAAAAGAAATAATACTCCGGCTACTACTGCACCAAAAGCTGTATTTAGAAAGTTAACGCCATTGTTATTTAAAATTTGTTTTCGCTCAAGCGTGGCTCCTAAAAATGAATCTAAAAAGTTTCCTGCTGTGCCCGCTGTAATAATTAACCACAGGTAATGTGAACTACCATTAAAAATGCAGTAACAACATGCGATGAGGCAACTGCCTGCAATGCCAAACAATGTTCCCTCCAGGCTGATCACTCCATTAAGCCCCCTGGTATCTCGTTTAAGTGTTTTAATGTTATAAAACCGGCTGCCATAAACATTTCCCATTTCCGATGATAAGGTATCGGCAGTAGCCGAAGCAAAACTGGCAGCTATCATAACCGAATAAATCAGCAAATGGCTTTCATCAAAAAGTATCGCTGTGGCAAGCAATGCCGGCACCCCTGCATTCGCTAAAACCTGCCCAAGGGTTCTCTGTCCTTTGTTTTCTTCAGAAAGGTGCAAGGCTCTTTTAAACGACAACTTCCATGATGTGGCAATGGTGCCCACAACAAAAAATAAAGCCATCATTAACAAGCCGCCATATCCTGTAGTATAAAATAACAAAAAACCAATTACTGCGCCACCTATTGCCGCAGCAGGGGTTAATTTGTTAGCCAGTAAAGCATAAACCAATCCAGCCAATAAAATAACTAATACAGGAAGATAATGGACAAGCATGCCTGCAAAATAACAAACCTTTACTCACCGGCCATTTCATGGTTTAAATCATTTGGATGTTTTTTATGTAGCCAGCATTTTTTCTTTTACGGGCTTTTTATGCAGCCTGACCGCCCTTTGGCGGTTCGCACACTTTTACGGCAATGCTTATAGCAACAACAAGTATGAAGGAAAGGAAAAATTAAAAAGGAAAAATTAAAAAGACTTGAAGAACAAATATAAATGAAGGGTATAAAGGGGAATTGAAAACAGAGAAGAGAAAAAGAGATGGAAATGATTATTTGCCTGGAAGTGGTATAATGTGCATGGGAAAAAAAATTAAAAAGGAAAAATTAAAAAGACTTGAAGAACAAATATAAGTCGGTCAGGCTGCAACGGCTGCTGAACCAAAATAGAATGTTGGGCTCAAAAAAATGACATGCATATACACCTATAATTTACCTATTATTTCCTTCCAGTAACTAGCGCTATGAAATCTACCCACCGACCAAAATGGTCCTTCCAACATGTTTGCAGTTTTTAGAGAAGATGCCCCAAAATCCAAACCATCAAACAATATGCAAACATCTTTTGCAGCAATGTAATTAGGTGTGCTACATTTAGGTCGCACGGCTTCGGTTGTGGTTATAATTTTACTTCTTTTGCGCATATAAGTATTTGCAAATCCTTTTCCAAAAGCTTCTGAATTACAACCTACTGACCGTACCAACACGTTACGTGTTAACCAACATCTCCTGGGCATCAGGCCGGCATTAGCTAATACAAAGGAATGTTTTGGCTCTTCCGAATTGTTATCGGTAGGTGTAAATGATGTTGCACCGCCCCACATCATACCGCCACCTGCATGGCCAAATAACAAAACATATCCAATTGGTTTTTTACCAGAATCAGCAGTACTATCAAAATCGGTATCAACATCCAGGCTTGATTTACTGCCCGGGTAAAAAAGTTTGGCAAGGTCAGCATGCATTTTTTCGGAGGAGTCGTCAAAAAGATACAAATTTAAAGAGGAGCCGTCTGTTTCTTTAAGATTTGAAATATCAAATTGATCTCCTATTTGAACATACCTTTCATAATTGTCATTAAAATCTGCCGGAGGTTTGGCCATTTCGCTGGTTTTCATTTTTATGGGCCTGATGCATTTCCAATCATTTGCAGTTGCGCCAATCTTTACGGATAGCATACCAAGACGATCTTCTTCATTATCCGCCGTAGCAGTGTTCCCTGAAATAGCCCAACGCTGAATAGTATTATTGCCTTTTTGTTGAATGGTGTGCGTTAGTTCGTGGGCCAGCAATTGCTTTCCCTCATTGTGTGCTGGGCGGTATTGCCCCTCATTAAAATAAATATCGTTACCCACTGTAAAAGCCTTCGCATTTAATTGTTCTGACATTTGTACGGCCTCACTACCTGCATGGATTTTTACCTGCGAAAAATTTGATCCAAAACGCGTTTCCATAAACGTTTTTGTAGGAGCATCTAAATTTCTTCCACTGCCTTTTGTTGTATCAATTTGATCTGCTAAAACAGGGTTTACTGTATTGTTAGCAGCATTGCTTTTTAGCTGAAGAAATGTTGATATAGGCTGTCGCTGAATATTTTTTTCCTCTTCACATTCGGCACATTTGCGTTGAACAAAATTTTCTTCCGGCATGCGCATCACTTTATCAGCCATAGCGTCGGCTTCCTTTTCGTAAGCATCGTTGGGGGCGCCAACCGTGAGTTTGGGTTGAATAATAAATGGTTCCTGACTATACTCCCCATCCATCTTACTCTTTACAGGCAACACTTCGTGGTCAATATTTGATGCTGCCTGACCTCCAGGTTTAGTGGTGGTTAATCGCATGTTTTCAGCATGTTCCATTTCTTGTTTAAATATTAAATGTGAAGGCTAGAATAGTAGTAGTGTAAGATTTAACTAATTAAAGGAGCGGAAAACAGAAATAATTTCAAACTTCCGAGGTACTTACTGGCTTAAAAACAGAAGGCAGTTTGCCCTGCACCTCCTGCGCTGTTATTGTTCGTAACGTTTCGAGATCATTTTTCCCTCAGAGGAAATAATATAGTGAGGGCCTCCCCCGTCCATGGTTTTATCAGTTAATTCAAAATCAACTCTCCAGTTTTCACCTTCTATTATTGCATTAATTTTATAAATAGAAAGATCACGGTAAATGCGCCCGGCGTTTTCCCTGGCTATTTCTATTATTTCGTCGCGGGTTTTGTTCATATTTTATAATTTAATGTTGGTACTCCATTACTGTTATCGTTCTTAATAATAGATTATAGTTTATATAAAATGAGGGTAATGATCCTTATTCTGCATCTTCATCATTTCTTAAAATACTTACCTGGGGTGTAAGACCGCCGGCAGCGCCGGGAAAGAGCTGACTGCCGGCAATGTGCAGACGGGTTGGCCCTGTGTTTACATCGTGAATATCTGCAACTCCAGGAAAAGCTCCCCGTATTAAATTAGGCACACCGCGACCTGCAGCATTTCGCGTATCGGCACCACTTGGAAAGACTGGTCGCGCAGCGGTACTCCAGCAGGCACCAACATTAGGATGTGTGTGAAAGGTTGCAACAATTACCGAATCTGCTAATGTTGGGGGAGCAGGAACTTCAACATTAATACCTGCCTGAACACCTCTTGCTGCCCTGCGCGTTGTTAAAACATTGGTTATAATATTTAAATAAACCCATCCACCTTCTTCGTGGGCAGTGGTTGCCACTCCGGCACCTGGAGCGGGATTACAGGGATCGGCTGCGAATGCAGGGTCGGGATCGTGCGTATCCCAAATTGAAACGGCTGCATCCGAATCGGCAAAGGCTCCGGCTAAGGCGGCTCTTACTGTACTGGTGGCTAAAAGCATGGCGGCCGTTGGAATTACCCTGCCTAATAATTCCACTACACGGGCAAAATTATTCCACGATAACAATCCCTTAATGTTATTTAGAAGGGTAACGTTTAGCAGGACCACATTTCGGTTAAGCACTGAGCCTGCCTGTATTGCCGCTTTATAATCGGCATAGGTGCGGTTGGCGGCGGTAACAAAACCTTCAAGCTGGGTCTGCAATGCAAAAGCTACATCAAGGTTACCCAACGGTTTACCACTAGCTGTTAAAAAACTGGCTGCAGCCCTTATTTCCTGTGCCAGTCGGGCCATAGTTGAAGGGCCTATTTTGCCATCAGATGTTTCCCTGTACTGCGCCTGATAGGTAGCCATGGCATTTACAAAGTCATCATCGATGGCTGCAGGGTTACGGGAAAGTCCTATAATATCTCTTACCAATGCAATTTCGTCGGGGAGGGTTATACGTACACTATTAAACTGTATCGCGGCTTCTATTTGCCGTTGGGTAAGCACCCGCCCAACAGCGCCAGGCCTAAGCGGTTCAATTGCAAAATCCCGTTGAATAATTTTTGACTGAATACCTCCGGATTGCTGTATTGTGTGTGTTAACTCATGGGCGAGTAGTTGTTTGCCTTCACTGGTTCCGGGACTGTATTTATGTTCATTAAAAAAAATATCGTTGCCCACAGTAAAAGCCTGAGCATTAAGTTGCCTGTTCATTTGAAGGGAGTTGCTATCGGTATGGATGTTTACCTGGCTAAAGCCGGCACCAAAGCGACTTTCCATGAACGATTGAGTATTATCATCCAACCTCGCACCTCCGCCACGGCTGCTTTCAATAGAAGCTGCCATTGGATCGCTTACATCAAAAGATTGTGAACTTTTTGCCTGAATAAAGGGAGTTATTGTTTCAGCAGTTTTTCGGTTAACCTGGTCGTCCTCATGGCTGAAGGCGGCACATTTCATTTGAATAAATTCTGTGTTCACTTTTCTTTGAACTTGCTTTTCATCTTCTTCCGAACATTCCGCACATTTACGTTGCACAAATGAATGCTCCGGCATACGCATCACTTTATCGGCCATGGCATCAGCTTCCTTCTCGTAAGGATCGTCAGGGGCGCCAACGGTTAATTTGGTTTGAATTATAGGTAGACCGGTGTTTTCCTTTTTTTGTGAGATAGGTTCACCAATGGCCATCGCTTCTCTGGTTGCTGAAGGTGTTGCTATTGAAGTTTCAGGTATTAAAAGTGCTGCTTCTGCCATTAATTTTCTTTTACCAATTTACCAACTTTTAAAAGATAAATCCTGCTCTACCACCTATTACCAGTTTACTTTCAGGATCGTACGATACACTAAAACTGGCGCCAAAACGAATTTTGCTTTTACCATCGCCTGTTACTTTTTTTACCATATCAGCCGTTTTTGAAATGTTTTCAATATCACCTTTATATTGGGTGTACCATGCCATGGGATCGTTCGTAATACCAAATAAACCGCTAACAAGATTACCTGCTGAAGCCCCGCCCGCCATAAAAGTTTTCGACATATCGCCCGGCATAGGCAATAAAGGAGCACCATAGTTTAGGCTTAAACCATATTTGCTTTGCCAGGGTTTTGCAGTTAAACCGGCACTTAAACCGCCCTGCGAAAATCCTAAGGAAAATGCATTTTCGCCTGGTGTCCAACCCAGCTTAGTAGTAAAGTCGCTAAACTTAACTTTTAACGAAAGTGCATCACCATAACTATAACTTAAACCAGCCATAAACGCTTTAGTTTGATAGTCTAAATGCACCTTACTTGTATCGGCCTCTAATAAAAAATGATACAATCTTAATTGAAGATCGGGAGGCAACACCTTAAAATCTATTTCAGGTTTGGGCGCATAAGTCTTATCATCCTTCTCTTCTTTTTGCAAAGCCACAAAACTGGCGCCCTGCTGTATGGTATGCGTTAATTCGTGCGCCAGCAAATGGCTTCCTTCTGCTGTGTTTGGCGCAAATGTTCCCTGGTTAAAATACACATCGTTCCCCACCGTAAAAGCCTTTGCATTTAATTGCCTGCTTAATTGAACAGCAGTGCTATCGTTATGAATTTTTATGTTTGAAAGGTCAGCCCCCAGGCGACTACTCATAAAACTGGTGGTACGATGATCCAGCCGGTCTCCCTGCCCTTGTGTTGAAAATATAGCATTGGATACTTCCTGGTCAACTTCATTATTACTATGCTGGTTATTTAAAGATTGGCTAGCTATTTTAGTCTGAATGAATTCTGGTTTACTGTTATTAATTACCGGGTTGGCTGTTTCATTTGCTTCGTGCTCATACATTGTACCGGGTTGCGATACAAACAGTTTTGGCCTTATGAGCAACGGCGGGTTTAGTGCAGTGCCGGCAGGCGTAATTGTTTTGCTGAGTGATTTATGCTGCCAGGTTTTCATACATCCATTTTATTTATGAATATTTTTTTGGAACCAGAGATTTGGAAACGATTAAGCATTGTTGCGTCGCACACTTGTACCGCAGTTTGCAAATGCATCGTTTTGCAGTATAAAAGGGATAGTAATTATACATGCGACTAAAGGTAAAAAACAGGAAATAAACCTATGATAAGGACCAACTATTCGTTGCTATGAAAAACTGCATTTGAACTGTTGCGATGCATAGGAAGCAACGATGATGCCCAGAGAATTAATGATGGTCAACAAAAAAATTAAACCGTCTTTCCTTCTTTTCTTAATTCTTTTTTAATGCCTTCCAAAATATCTGCATTTCGAATAACGTGCTCTTTGCGGTTTAGGGCCATAAGCGAGGCAAACTGTACTACGTTAATAATGGATCCACCGGCCATTTCAAAACGCTCAGCAATATGCTCCAGGTTTACATCGCAGGCAAATTTGGTATGCAAACTAAACGACTGAGACCAGAGCAAGAATCGTTCTGCCGCTTTAGGCAACGGGAAATGAATAACCGACTGCAATCGCCTGCTAAAAGCCTCATCAACATTGCTGCGCATATTTGATGATAAAATGACCAGCCCGTTATAATCCTCCAGGCGTTGCAATAAATAAGATACTTCCTGGTTGGCATATTTATCGTGGGCATCGCTGATGGATGTGCGTTTACTAAACAATACCTCAGCTTCATCAAATACGAGTATCCAGTTTTTATGTTCGGCTTTGGTAAAAACTTTTTCAAGGTTCTTTTCGGTTTCACCAATATATTTAGAAATCACCATCGACAAATCAATCCTGTAAACATCCAGGTTTGCAAGCCTGCCTAACAAACCTGCCGTTAAGGTTTTGCCGGTGCCTGGCGGACCATAAAACAAGGCTTTATAGCCCGGCTTGATCCGCTTCTTCATATCCCAATCGTTTAATAATGTATTACCATGCTCCAACCATATTTTTATTTCCTGTAACTGGTTAAAGGTGTAAGCATCTAATACCAGGTCGTCCCAATTTAAAGTGGTGGTTACGCTTCGTGCGGGAAAATCCATACTGAATAAGGGCTTCCTTAATTTTCCCCCGGTAAAAAAATCAACGTACTCATCGTTTATTAATAACTGGCCGCAAAAAAAAGGTTCATTAGCAGGGGCGGCGGCCAGGTAAACAATATTATGCCGGCGAAATAAATGTTCAACTTCAAATAACTGTTGCATTTTAAACCGCTTTCCAAGATCATTGCCGGCGAGTAAGAATAAAGCAGTTTCGCCGGTGGGCAAAAAACCAATATGGACTGTTCCCTTTATACCGCCAAATTCGGCAAAACCCCTTTCCGTACCAACATTTCTACTATAAAAAACATCCAGCAACTGAGGATAAATATGAGGAAGCAAAGCAAGCATTAAAACAATACGCTCACTAAACGAAAGTTTGTAAAAACGAATAAACTCAGCAAACACAGATTGATCATTATCTAAACCAGGAGGTTCTAATTCATAAATACTTGCATATTCGCATTGCTGTGAAGTATGCAGTTTAATTCGGGTATTTAAAACTTCTGAAAACCACTCAATCTCTTTTAAAAGAAAAAGCGCATTTAGATGGTGTAACTCCTGTTTTATGATCGTTTCTGTGTCTACCATTCTATATAAAAAATGTTTGGGTTCCAGGGAAATTTTATTGTATTATATCCCCATGGCAAACGATCCAATAAAATATCTGTTCCTGTGCGTTCAACCTGTAGCAACCAAGTATTTTGTATGTATGAAATTTTACCTTCCCTTACTAAAAATGTTTGCTGCAGTGCTTGTGTGCTGCAACCTTTTAACGCCTCCCAATATTTTATAACGATTTGCAGCAAAGTTTCACATTCGGCTATTTCATTTTCGCTAAGCTCAATCCCATCAGGCAAAACCTCGCTAACAGGAATATTACATATAATTTTATTCAGGCCCATCTCCCACTCTTTATAATACCTTTCTCCACATTGTAAATAATATAAAAGTACGGCTGCTTTAAATGCCGAAGCCTTTGAAAGAAATTGGTTTTGTGGATTAAGCAAACCCAACTCGAAAAAAAACGATTGTAAGAAGGGGTGTAATAAAACCAATCCCGAATTGCTTATGTATAGGGCATCATCCGGCAAAACATTATTGTCTTTCGGTTGCGTATTCGAAGGATCTTTTTGTTCTTCATGTGCTGTGCTTGTCCCTACGTGCTTAACCAAATCAGTTAAAATATTTATAACCACTTTAAAATCATCGTCAGTAAATGTTTTTTTTACATTGTCTAATCTTACCTCAAAATCTTTTGGCAGAGAATGCGCTTTTATCAATGATAATAAAAACTGCCTGGTAAAATCCCGCTCCCCTTTTACAATAAGAAAACTAAATAATTGAATGAATAACTCAACCTTTTTTAATGCCAGCAATCTTGTTAAAAGATTAATATTAAGCAGTAACACTTCGCATTGTTTATTTAAATAGGCATTACTTAAAAGCTTAAGTAATCCATAAATTACCTGCTGAAAATTATTACCCGGCAAATGAAAAAACAGTCTTGAAGCTAGTTTTTGAACTTCGCCGGATTTGCCTGTAAACTTTAAGGCAACAATTTTGCTAAGCAATGCTTCCTGCTCATTATTAGAAAAACTTTGCAAAAGCATGGCGGGTGTTTGCAACGGATCTTTATGCCACCATGGAAAAACACCCTCTAGTAAAAAATAGAACAAGGCTTCTATTTGTAGGTTTTTGTGAGGACCCTCCTGGTCTTTCATCTTTAAACCGCTGGAATTTGTTGCAGCATGATTCCTATTAGAACCATAAAATGTGTCCTTTGTATTTTCTTTAAATTTCAATTGCTTAACCAATTCCCGGACTAGATAGGGTGCAGCTATTTGAAAAAAGCTTTTTTCAAATTCGCTTTGAGATAATGTACCTATATTAACCTTTAATTTGTCGATTGTAACAAAAGAGCCATCATCTTCAAACTGTTCAAATACCTTCTGGAGCATGGTAACCAATTCAATTTGTAAAGAATCATTTAAATACTTTTTTAAGTCAAAAGCCACTGATTCATTTGAAGTACGGGCTTTTATACTTTGCTTTCGTATGATAACATTTGCTTTCACTTATCGAATAATCCGGGTATTAAGATTTTTAGTGATACCTCCAATTTTAGTATTAATGGTTGTAATAGATCCAGTGTGAACCTGGTTTGATTGCAGTGCCAATGCTGAAGACTGAACATCGAACATGATTGCTTTTGCTGTTAAAGCAGATTCTTTATCAGTTGCAGATGCAGCAGCAGCAGCCTGGTTAAGCGCAGTAATCAAACTATCTGCTTCGCGTAAAAATTCCTGTTCCTTAACTATTTTTTCGCGTGTGCCGGCTGGTAAAGCTTCCATTTCTTTTTGTCTCGCCTTAAAAGCTTCTATTTCTTTTGTAAGATCTCTATCACCTACAACATTATCATTTCTCCCGGTTGTGCCTGTTTTTACATCCACCGTGCTTTTTGAAAACAATAATTTATCTTTTAATGTGCTATCGTATTTTGATATTTTTTCATCCACATTTTTATCTATTCCCCTAAACTTCTCTTCAATTGATTTATCAACCACATTCAATTTATCATCAATCATTTTTGTTTTGTCAAAAAAACTTTTATCTACCAAATCAAATTTGTCTTTAACAGCTTTATCTATTGAACCTATTTTGTCATCTATTAATTTTACCCTATCGCTAAAGGCTTTGTCGTAAAATGTAATTTTGTCGTCAATTGGTTTTATTTTCTCCTCCAGGGTAAAAAACCTGGTATCAAAAGGTTTCAATTTATCTTCAACAAAAAATTTATAAAGTGGTATTTTTTCAAAAACCTTCGGTAATTCAAGCTTTGGATTAACAGGCAATGGAATAGGTTTCACTGTTGGAGGATTACGAACAATATCTTTGTCGATGCTGGCATATGGGAGCATGAAGTCGGCTACAACTTTATCATCATTTGAAGTATAAACCAATACAAAAGTACCACCCCTGTTCACTCCCCCTGCATGCTCCAGCCCCGGATTTTGTTTCATAAAATTACCCAGCATTAAACCATCTTTTTTCTGGTTGATGTGCTGGTTAACCAGGTCGGTGTACAGGTCCAACTTATGAGTTATATCAGTATTTATTACAAAATCGTGAGGGGCTGCAGCATGTGAAAAGGCAAATTCCCTTGTTTGAACTTTTACGTCGGTTGCGGCTTTTATAGCACTACCTACATCGGTTTTAAAATTCGCCACATTAAATTCAGGATCACTAATTTGTTTTGAGGAGAATACTTTATTGCGGGCATTACTGTAATTATCTATCGATAGATTAATATTTGTTTTTGTAGCCGGCGGCTGGTCCTGTATCTGATCTTTCAGGCTATTATGAAATAATTCAACCTGGTTCATATGATCGAACAATGTATTTCGTATGGAATTTTCATATACCTGTAAATGCGGAAAATACCAGGGCAAAGGCTTAATTGTTAACCGGTTTTTTTCAACCTGTACAGTAATGATGTTAATCGGCAAATTATTATCATCAATTAACTGGTTCAGCACTCTTTCAACTTCCTGGTATTTAAAACCTACATGCCCCTCGATTCTATAAAAACTATAAGGCAACAGGTTAAAAAGCAAAGGTGCTAACGCAGCTGGATTCTGAGAATACATGGATGCATGGTAATAATATATCTCTTCTTCTTTTTTCCGAACATTTGCATAGTAACTCCAGTATAAGTTTATTGGAAGATTTTTGTTATACCGGTAATAAAAGGGAATACTTCGATCACCTAACTTTTTATCTTCGATGAAGCTTGGGGTAATCCGAATGTTTTGTACTCCATTCCGGAATTCTTCAGCGGTAGGTATTTTAAAATTTTTTATCATAGTATCCAACCTTCTGAAACAGAATTTAGTTTGCTGAACGGTTTCACCTTTATTGTTTAAGATGGGAGACTCATAAAAAAAGTGCCGGTGTGTTATATCAATATGTACCGGATGAAACCTTTTGATGAGGGATGAAATATCGAAGCGAACCCTACTAAATGCATTAGCCAGATTACTTCTTTCGGCTAATGATGCAACGGATCCCCCGGTACTTGTTATGCTTCCCCTTATATCCGTATTAATTAAATCGCGTGAAACTGGCGGACGAATAGAAGCTGTTTTTATAAATCCTAGCAATACATGCTTGGGAAATAATTGAATATCCGGACAGCAAATCATATTATCTGCAAATAAGGTTTCCCTCATTTCATTATAAGCAAAACTTAAATCCCTTGCATAGTCATAAACATATTGAACATATATAGAAGCGTTCACCTTAAAATGATCCTCCAATAAATTATTCCATTCGCTTGTGGGATCCCCCCCATCAAATTCATCACCAACAATAAGCTTACATACCTGGAATGCTTTACCCAGTTTTTCCTGTATTTCTTTTTTTACTGCAAGAACATTATTAAATGCTGCACTTAATTCTGAAAACTTGTCTACATTTTTATCAATTTGCAGCCTTTTGATGAATATATCATCTAAAGCAAAATAATTTTGGTTGATGGCAGGCAAACTTTGAAGCAGCAACTTCATATTATCCTTATGCAGCATTAATACTTTCATTTGCCTCACCATTTCCTGGCCTTTATTATCGCAATCAGTTCCCGTACATAAATCAGGATCATTAAGATATTCTTCCAGGTACAAAACACCCACATAATCTTTTAAAAAGGTTTCTGTGAGGCGGTCAAATTCACCAAGTTTGTTTGCTTCTTCCCTACTCGTTTTACTATTTGACAATTCATACATTGTCACAAGTTGGTCTTCACCTGATCTGAAGTAGGGATATTTTGCATTTTCATCTTCAAATAACTGGTATTGATCAAAAAGTTGGTCCGTATCAAAATGTAACAGGTCTCCATCAGTTGTTAAAGCACTCCCACTTGAAACTACAACTTGTCCGGTCTCCAACAATCCCATTTGTAAGCCGCAAATAATTCCAATACCAATTGCCTTTGTACGGGTAAGTCTCGATTGAACATCCAGGTAATTAAACAAATCATTCAACTGGTCGGCCGTGAGTACCTGGTCATTTTCAAAAAATGTAAACCGGGAATTGCTTTTATTTACATTGCTTAATACGGTATTCATAAACTAAGTTTTAAGTGTTCCCAAAGCATTTTTATTTAACAAGAACAGTTTTCGCTCTTCGGCGCTGGAACAATCCTGCAGCAGTGCAGGAGGATAAATAGATTTGAGCGAGGTAAGAATTTCTATACATTTTTTCAATATGTTGTTTCCAGGATCATCAGTGAGACCGGCTTTTACTTGAAGCCAGTTTTTGTAAGCTTTTTCAAATTGTTGCAATTGGGTATTACTTACCCAACAAATTTTTGGAAAAAGGTGCGAAGGCATTTCCAGCCGAATTACATTTTCGCAATACCTGCGAAAGTCCATATTTAAAAATCTTTTTGCATAAGCTGGCAATACCAGGCTTAACCTAAATGAGTAAGGATCCACATCTTTACATTCATTACAATTTGGATCAACACAAATGGGCATAAAAGCATTTTCAGTTTCAGTCTCATTTTCATCACCTGTATTGTTTTTTCCAGGAAGTAGTAGCAAGTGTTCTACCAGGTACATTCCTTCATCGCTACCCGGAGCTGTAAAAATTGCTATTAGTTTATCCAGGAAAAGCTGAGCATCTTCTTCTGTCGAAAAATGTTCTCCATGCCTGGCAATAACCTTTTCCGTTTTATCCTTAAGATCAATTATAAAACCACCTTCAACTTCCAGTATATTATAACTTGATACTTTATTAATCAGAAGGAAGGCAACTTCAAGTTCAGCCATTGCATCATCCTTACTCAAAAACTTTTCTGAACCTGATAAGAGCATTAAGGAGGAATGATTATCAATAAGTTCAAACCAAAATTCAAGGACATTGCTTTCATTAACCTCCTGCTGAATTACATCATAATAATTAACCAACATTCGCCTCTCTATATTTTCAAAACCCAAAAGGCGTTGCAATCTTTTTTCAAATCCGCTTATATTATCTGTATCCCACAACGCATCACCATTTTTATAATCATAGGCTACAAAACGTCGGCTACTATATTCGGGGTAGTTTTTTAAAAAATTAATTTTAGTCTTTATTATTTCAGTTTGGTCCGTTCCGGGGAAAACAGTATCTAAAATATTTACATAATCAAAAAATGATTCGGCAAACCTTGAAAGCAAATGATCTATAAATAAATTTCTGCGGTTATTAAATTTTTGTGGAGTTTCTGCAGCGGATTGAATATCCTCAGCAACCCTTACCGGATCTAAAAATAATCCGTCACTATCGTTTGCAGCTAATACGGTATTATCAAATCCTCTGAAATTATTTACCAGTTTAGTAAACATGGTTTGCTTTTCATCGTGCAATGAAAACAAGTTTCTTACATGCGATAACTGGGAAAGAAAATTAGCCAGTTGCTGGTCGAAAAAATAGAGATAGCCCCGCAATTGCTGCGCCTGCATTTGCCGTTTAGGTGTGGCTTCAGGAGGTAATCCCCAATGGCTGATTCCATAATTTTTTGGGAAGTGATTTTGTATAGAATAATATTGACCAATGTTTTTAAAAACACCGGTATCATAATTAATATCTTCGGTTTTTACCTTATCGTTACCGGTAATGTAATCAAACATTAATTGCCTGAATTTTGCATCAACCACTGCTAAGTCGGGCCTGAAAGGCATTCCCGCTTTATACAAAACAATTTTACTTTTTAAAACATCTACAAATGGCTGGGTTTCGCCTGGTATTGCTATAATCCATTTATTGGGTAATTCACCCATTTGATTTATCGGGTTAAAAATGACATCCAGAATATTGTCAACACCATCAACCTGCAATATTTTTTGCATGATATCCGACAGGTAAACTTCTTTCTTCAATTCCGATAGTATTAACTCTTCCGCTTTTATAAAACCATGATTTAATAAAGGACCTTCAAATATGGTATCGGAAGTAAACTTTTGACCAAACAGTTGTTTTAACCAGTAAAATTTTACAACTGGTGTAAGGTAAACCTGTACATTAAAAAAGATATTTGCTAACGTATCAAATGGGTCAGCGCCAGGGGCAATTTCAATTTCGCCGCATAATTTAAAAAACGATTTGTTTACTTCATTGATCTTTATAAAATCTTCACAAAGGTTCCTGTTAGCCAGCAATAATTCCCTGGCCTGTTCTTTAATTTCTTCTTTTCCTTCTTCCTCAATATTGTTATCAAATTCAAGCAAAACATTATAGCTACCTTTTACATTTACCATCTCCCATTTATGGTTTAACGGCTTTTTAAAAGTCAACTGCTTCAGGGTTATGTCGGCAAAAAGTGGTATCGTTGTTTTTTTGATCCAGGCATTTTTTATACCAACAATATCAATCAACAGTTTTCTATAATCGTTTACGGTAACGGCATTGTTTGGAAAAATATTAGCTGCCGAAATAAAATGCTCTTTAATGTTTTTAACGGTATCCTCTTGGGTTGCTAAAATATCGGGGATAGAATAGTTGGTTCGATAACTGAGTTCGGTAATGGCGTAACATAATATTTCAAGAGTAGTTATGCCAGGGTCGTGAATATTATAATCAGTCCAGATTGCAGAGGCAGTTTTTTCAATATGTTCTATCCCTAATTTGCGGAGGGCTTCATAATCAAAGGCCGGGTTAGCAGGTTTTTGTGTTGATATAGTTATTGCTTCGGGCATTATACTTTACATAATTTGTAAAAAATAGAATAATTAAATTTTTAGTTGAGCATTGACTAACCGTACAAGAGTGCGACGCAAGAATGTTTAATATTTATACTTATGCCGGGACCATAATCCTTCTTTTATTTTATCACCCCGCAAAATTTGACACATTGTGACGATCTGCAGAAACTAAAATTGCAGCAGGATTGGAGGCTTCGGCCACTTCGGTATTTACAAAACTAATACCGGTAAATTGTTGCAGATTTAACGCGGTTATGTAGTCAACAAATTCCAAATCTTCCAACAATTTTACGATCATTGACTTAGTTACCTTGCCGCCAAAATGTATATCGCTGGCAGTATTGCCCACCCAGGGCGATAAAAATTGCTGCAACTTTTGATCGATTATATTTTGATAATAATTAAACTCAAACCCGATTTTTAATTTTATTGTAACTGAAATTTTAACTGGTTCGTAAATAGGATTGCGCACATGGTGCTCCACCCAGCAACTTGAATGTGATTGAATAAAAGTTTTTACTTCGTCAACCGTGTTTTTATCAACCCTTGGCTGTAAAGGGTTAACGGCGTTTTGGTTGGTTAAATCGGGTACCAGAATAACCAGCACATTTCCTGGCTCGTAATATGAAGTTTCGGTAGCGTGGTTTATGCATTTTACCTTATGAATTTGAGGGAAGTGCTGTAATACCATGCGTTCATAATCCCATAAGGCTATACTTCGCTCCTTATGACGTAAGCGCTCACTAACCCTCTGATAAAAAGCATTATTATCTTCCTGCATTTTGCCCTGAAACGTAGCATAAGGTTGCTTTACAGACTTTATGGAACCCACCTCGTTTTCTAATTTATTAATGGTGTTGGCTTGTAAGGGCGACGAAAGATGTGCCGGATCGTTACCCTGGTTATAAAAAACAGCAATTGCTGCGTTTGATTGCACGTTAAACAAATTGCACACAGCATTGCTGTTATTTAAAATTGCTGCTTTTAACCATAAAAAGCCGGTGGGCAATATAGTATTTATAGTTGTAGCCTGGGGCGGTATAATAAACTTAATAACGCCGCTTGTTAATAAATCGTTGGTAGTATCAAATATGAAATCTTCGTTGGTTAACTCTTTCCAGTAATTATCACATAGCACACTCCAGTTTATATCTACTCTAGGTTTATCGGGATCTGCGCTACCTTCTGCCACCTGGAACAATACACATGCAGAATCCCCGGCCTTTAATCCACTAAAACCAATAGTAAATTCTCCTTCGTTTTTGTATTGAGGCAAAAGCTTAACAATACTATTGTTTAAAAAACTATGTTGCTGTTTTTGATAAGCATGTTCACGCATTTGCCCAAAGGCTCCATAATGAAACAGTTCTACTTCCTCATCAATAAAACTGTTTAAGGTATTGCCGTTGAAACTAACCTTAGCAGTTGTTGCAACATAATTAAATTTTATTGATTGAATTTCGGGAGCAAAGGGTTCGTTTATAACAGAAAGTGTTTTTGAAGTTCCTTTGGAAAAAGCCAGTATATCTTCGGTATATTTTTTACGATATTCTTTAAACAAAAAACTATGTTGTAAGCTTAAAGTAAGGCGACCGGTTCGCTTATCAGTATCCATATTTATCCATCCCTTTACAAATGGCGCAAAAAGGCTATCAAGGATTAAACTGGAAATGTTAGACACCTGTATTTTTGGAGCCACTGACTTTTTTAAGGGAGAAAATACGGGCACCAATTGACCGATATTATTACTTATTTTTTGGGTAACCGTTAAACCTGCGGTAAGGTTATTAAATATGGAAACTTCCGGAACAATTTTCTTAGATGCTTTTGTTGGCCCCGCACCGTTTAAAAATTTCCACGTTACTGAAATTTTTGCATTAGACGAATTAAAAAGGTTGATGGCTTGTGAACCCTGCCAGTTAAATGCATCATGAAAAGATGCCATTGCCGTAAAATCAATATTTTTATTATTTAATAAATCGTAACCTGCAAAATAGGTACTCAGGTTAGTTGCCGGTATATTTTTCCAATCAACATTAATTGAAAATTCTTTTAACCGTTTGGTAAAGGCCTCTTCACTTTTAATTGTAAAATTCGCATTTACATCGGGAGATGGACCAAAAGGAAAAAAGGGCTTTTTAGCATCTACTGACCCAAGGTCGTTTTGCAATTCCAGGTCTTTTAAATTATTTACAGTCACCTCTATTGTTGCATCTAAAAGTTCAGCCTCCAACAAATCTTTATATCCAAAATCTGATTTCTCGTTATTAATTAAAATCTGCATCAAAGGGTTGGTTGTATTAAAATCATGACCATGGATAGCGGGATCATATTCAACAACTGCAGACTCATCTTTACTAACGACAAACTCAACAATAACATTAAACTGAAGGTTATCCGCAGAGGTAAACTCCACCGAAACAGTTTTGGGCCCTATCCAACCTTTTTCACCTGTCAGGCTAACTAAAAAAAGATTTGTTGTTAGGGCCTTATTTTTAGCCGCTACCGACAATCCCTTTAAATTCAGGGTAACTTTTATCGACCTGTCTCCTTCCTTCATTTTTAAAACCTTCCCCGCAAGGCAAAAACCGATTTGAGCAACCGGTAAACTACTTTTTCCAAATGCAGACCACCGGGGATTGGTTTTATCTAAAGCACCGCCCAAACCATCACCTGAATTTGCAACGTTTGCATGATGAATAAAATTTTTATTTACCGGGTTAACAAAAAGTGATTTTAACTGAACTACTTTAGAAGCATTCACTATAATATCATGCGAAAGTTTATAATGAAGGTCAACTTTGGTATTATCCTTTCCGGCCAATAAAGATGCTCCGGTTGGTATTAATGTATTTGTAGCATTTTTTTTTAATTCAAATAATACATGGGCTTTGTCGGGAATGGGTTCATTTTTACTTAACCGCAAAACCGATCCATAATAAAAATCAAGATGGCGTTGAGTAATATTATTCATTAATTTTTGATCATGATCATAGATATTCATAAACGATTGCCATAATGCAATATGCGGGGGCAGGCATGCCTTACCTGCCAACTCGTTTATTTCGTCGGTGGTTAAATTAAAGAACGTTTCCCAGGTTCCGTTAACAATTAGGGCTTTGGTAGCTATATCAACATCATAATAATTGATGTATTGGGCTATTGATTTCAGGTACTCATAAAATTGTTCTTTGGTGCGATCATCAACTGGTAATAGCGCAGGATCCAGCCATTGAGGCATCCGTTGTTGCTGGGTTTGCCCATCTCGTTTTAAAATTATTTTATAGTCAATGGCTTTAGTACTCATGCAGATTTATTAACGGCCTCGTTTAAATAAAACGGGTACACCAGGTTAAAGCGGGTATTCGTATTTATAATCTCGTAATCAACATTAATATCAACCCTGCCTTCATTTAAAAAAGCGGTGTCCAGGCGCACACTCAATAATTTTATCCGCGGCTCAAATAACTGAATAGCATTTTTTACAGTAAGCTTTATGGATGTTTCAATAGTGGCGTTCATAGGTTCAAAAACATAGTTCTCCAGGTTACAGCCAAAACGCGGCTGTAAAAACCGTTCTCCAATTGTTGTCGACAATAATATTTCCATACTCTTTTTAATATCCTCCTCATCACTTGTCAGTAATACCTGGTTATTGTCTTTTGAAAAAGTTGGCGGAAAACTCCACCCCCTTCCTAAAAATGATCGCTCTGTTAAATTGTTTATTTTGGCCATAATTATCCTCCAATTAAAACGGTGGGAGCGCCAACGGCACCCATAGCGCCACATAATGCGGCATCGGTAATGCGCAACGCCGGCAACCCACCAATGAGTACGGTAGCACTGCCCATTGGGAAAATGCTGACGGTTAAATGCCCGGTATTGGGCGGTATTACACAAACGTGATTATCGGTAGCAACGGAGGCAGGCATCCCACTAATTAAAACAGTAGGCACCCCCGGCCCAACAACTGATCCTCCATGGTTTGTGGTATCTAAAATCCGTAAGGCTGCAGGCATATTATTTTTTTTAGGTTACCGGCATTTGTTATAAAAGCATCATCGTTGCTTCCGATGCATCGGAACGTTTCAAATGCAGTTTTTCATAGCATGTAAAAATTTACTTATCACTTATAACTTAACACTTATAACTTTTTCCTTTTTCCTTTTTCCTTTTTACTTTAACTCTAATTAATCTTCACAATAGCACCCTTTAAATCCAGTGACCCGCTGCTTTCCACCTTAGCGCTTCCACCACCTACTATCTCAACCGATGTATCGCCATTCATTTTAATTTGCGGACCACCAATTGCCAATTCGGTACCACCTATTAATTCAAGCTTTTTAACAGCGGTTATAGTAATCCCTTCACTGTTCATTTCTATTTTATTGCTGTTTTCATCTTCCAGCACTAAGCCTTTTGCATCATCGCTAATGGTTAATTTATTGCCTGCCGGTGTTTCAATAACCACACTTTTCTTTTCATCATCAAATATCAATTTCATTTTCTCTCTCGATGTATAGCCTTTCTGCTGATTGTCGTTACTTGGTGATATGGGTGGCGTCTTTGCAGAACTATGTAACATGCCTAATATAACCGGCTGCCTTGGGTCATCATATAAAAAACCAATTATTACTTCATCATCTAATTCTGGCCTAAAAAACAATCCCCTTTCCGCTCCTGCATCAGCCAGTGCCATCCTTGCCCAAACACCTTCATCCTCACTATTTATGTATGGAACTTTTACCCGCACCCTTTGTTCTCCATCAGGGTCTTCGTTATCGGTTACAATGCCAATGTGTAAGCCAATGGCTCCGGGTAATAACCCACCGGCTTTGGGTGCAGCAATATGCTGTTCCTCTCCAAACCATTCAAGGTTATGCCCAAACTGCACCTGCGTTTTCCAGCCATAAACCATGTCCAAATCATGGCGCACACCACTTACCAAGGCTTTACCATTAAACCTGGAACCAAGTCCGTTTAATTCCACCACATCACCCGGATTTATAGTCGCCATCCCATCAAACTTTACCCTGCCACGAATTTTTGATAACCTCGATTTTAAAATTTGAGCATTAGCCCAGCTTTTTCTTTCTTCAGGTGTAAGAGTACCCGGATAATTTAAAATGAATGTTTCCAGCCCAATTACATCAGCCAACTCGTCATTGGAAAAATCACCCTGTTCCTCCATATTTTCTGGCTCACTGCCTTCTGATTCTGCAACCTCCTGCGTAGCCATATCCCATGACTGTGTTTTTACCGAAGCATATTGATTCCTGCTATCCATTTCTGCATCTAATTCAATAATGGTTGCTCCATACAATAAGGATAAAACTGCATTTCCAGTAACTTCTGGCGCCTTAACTGAAATCGTTTCATCATTGGTCAGCACCATTTTTCCTATTACTTCTGCCCGGTTTAAAATAAAATCCCAGTCGGTTGAATTGTATTGCACCAACTCCTTATGCATCACATCAGAATCTTCTATATCCAGCTCTCCCGAAGTAAAACCAAGTGCTTTTAAAACAGTATTCATAATATCAGAATCCGACTTATCGTGATAGCAGGCGCTTTTACGACCTACGGTTGCCTTTACCCCTTTATGCCGGCATTCAACAATTAGTTGAGGGGCTGACTGTTCCCTGATTTTAAGAGATTGCTTTATTATAATTCCTTTAAAAATATTGATCGGATTTTTTACCTCACCTGCCGAAATTTCAATTTCATTTCCCGGTAAAAACAAATCGCCCTCACTTAAGGGGAACTTACCGGATGAGGCTTCGCCATCCTGCATCACAATTATGGATGAAGACAACTTGTTAACCATTTTTGTAACATTGACAGACAACCTTGGAATAGTCCGGGGAATTTCCGTTCCGTTAATACTGATTATAAATTGGGCTGCTGATTGTACTGCCTGTATTAGCCGTTCTTCAGGCATTTGCTTTTTCTTTTACATTTTTATCAAAGGGTGGAAAAAATATTTTTTGTCCGGGAAGCAGATTTCTGAAATCCTGTAAATTATTGGCCTTAGCCACTTCCAGGTAGTATTTAAAATCGCCGTAAATTTTATACGCCATTGCCGGTAAGGTGTCTCCTTCTTTTACAATTCGCACATGTGTTAAATCCGGAGACGAAGCAGGTTCTTCGGCTTCACGTTCTTCATTGCTGATTGCCTCGGTAAATGTTGCGTTTATTACAACACGCAAGGGGGTACCATCAGCCTTAAATAATTTATACTGGAGCGAAGCGTTTTTCAACACACAATCCAGCGCAAACTGGTTGCTTCTTAATAAGGTTAATTTACCCCAAAAAATACGGAGATACCTTGTGCGGTGGTTGGTGCCGTCATAACCAACCACTTCGTAAAACTCTTTAATTTTATTTGCTACATCCAGCTCCTGTCCGGTAACCTTTGTACCGTCTAAAAAAAACTTCAGACTTAATTCTAAAGGTGCCGTTCCCAGAAAACTTGCCGGGCTCCCGTTTTTACCAGGAGTGGTTCTGTTTTCTGTAATCACATTGTAGTTAAGTGTAAATTCATCAGGATTAATAAAAGCAGTAAAGGTTTTTTCCGATTCTCCACTACGTTCAAGAGCCGCCCACGATTCTACCTTTAATTTTTCCAGTGTCCCACTATTCAAAAAATCAAACATCAGCGTTCATTTTTCTGGTTAAGTATTTCCATTACTTTCTCTACACATTCTTTTATAATTTCTTCTCTTGCTGTTGCTGAAGGGGTCGCACTATTATTATGACCAACATTATTGGGCACTACTTCTACAGCTATTTCTATTTCGTTTATTACTATGGGCATAATTAAAAACTTACAGATGCTGAAACAGATATGGATGGCAACAGTGAACTTAAATCTACTGTTTGATAATATTGGTAAGCCAGTTCGAGTGTTTCAATTACCAGGGTGTTTTGTTCTGCATTAAACTCTGAAATACTCATTTTAACAGGGTAAGCTTTATGCACTTTCCAAACCGCTACGGGCAAATGCAAATCATTTAATAATGTTATCACCATATCCTTTGGATCAAACTCAAAATTTTCAATTGCATTTCGTGCCCAAACCTCAATAAACGAGCCTTGGAAAAACCCCCGTTTTAAAACAATTTTACTATAGTTAGGCACCCCTGGAAATTGATGCTTGAACCGGTGCTCGCCTCCTTCGGCTATGGTTTCTGTAGGTATATCTACACTTAACCCGCTTATACTTTGAAACCGAAAATCCTGTGGTGTTTGTGGAAACATTTCAATTATTACAGCAAAATGAAAACCCACCGGCGGATATATAAATGCATCTAATAAAGCCATAGCAAAATGTTTTAAGCTTTTAATCAAAGCCTTCGTCTACATATTCTTTCTATCCGTTCTGTATGGTCAGCCCTTCGTGGGCAAGATCAACTTGCTCAATTGCAACTTCGCTACCATCAGCTTTTAAATCGGTGCTTTGAATTTTTATCGGAAACGCATTATTCACCTTCCACACTACTACAGGCTCATGCGATTCATTTAAAAGGCTGATCGTAATATCCCGGCGCTCAACCGTATTCAGCGATATGGTGTTAAGCCAGTTATAAAATTCATTGTCGCCTTTAAACACCCCGCGCTTCAGGGTAATATTGCTGTATTCGCGCATGCCCGGCATTTTAATTTTGCTGTATTCAGGCGAAACCCCGTCGCGGTATTCAATAATTTTATTTTCAACATTTAGTCCGCTTACTTCCGAAAAACCAATATTGGTACCGCCCCACTCTACCCTGAAATGAAATTTTGGTAATGGATAATTTGCCATGATAAATGATTTTTATTTTTTGTGTTATCAACTTTTATCTATCTATCAACAGTTGTTGTGTCACTCACTTGTACTTTCTGTTCTTAATGCATCAATTGCAAAATGCTAGTAATAATCATCACAACATTACTGTTGCTTTATAAACTACGGTACAAGAGTGCGACGCAACAATGATCTATTGAAAACCTGCTGCCAGGCCCATAATTATTCTCTAATTACGACTCCTGCATTTTGTGCGAAAACTTGAGAATGATAAACTCTGCCGGCCGCACTACAGCCATTCCAATTTCAATAATCATACGTCCTTCCAGTATATCTAATGCCGTCATCGTAATACCAAGGCCTACGTTTACAAAAAATGCATGCTCGGGTTTGGCACCCGCCAATGCACCTGCACGCCATTGCTTAATTAAAAAGTTTTCAATCATTGCTTTAACCCGCACCCAGGTATTGGCATCATTCGGTTCAAACACTACCCATTCGCTTCCCTTTTTTATGGACTCTTCGGCAAAATTGAAGAAGCGGCGAACGGGGACATACCTCCATTCATTATCGTTTCCTGCCAGGGTGCGTGCACCCCATATTAGCAATCCTTTGCCGGTAAAATACCGGATTGCATTCACCGATTTTCCCGAAACCGGATCTACGTTCATCGTCATCTGGTCGAGGTGGGAAATTTTTACCGCTGCCGCATTAACCGATGCCAGTGAAACATTTGCAGGTGCTTTCCAAACACCACGGGAGCTATCAACCGCAGCATATACCCCTGCTACCGCAGGCGAAGGCGGCAATACCACGTTAATTTTATTGAGCTCCAGTTTAATAATATTGTACAACTCTGTATTGCCCGTAACTACAGCATTTCTAATTAAGCCCAACCCATCCCGCACACCTACATTAATTTCGGCAGGTGGATTTTTTATGTGACTATAATTGATTACATCTAATGATGCATCTGCATCTTCAGGCGGCAGTTCTGTTAACGTAACCCCATCCTTAATATAAATCACGCTAACATCTGCATCATCATATCTATAGTTAAGGGATGTTTCAAGGTTTGGAAAATACGCCGCACCATAT
>JBBSJX010000005.1:0-30601 GCA_038256825.1 Chitinophagales bacterium | reverse complement strand
TTCACAGTTTATTCGTATTGGCGACGAGGAGCAGTATCGCACCACAAACACTGTACGTGCTTTACCACGCACCATTTATGTACGTGTTTCAACAGCTTTACCAGCAACCTTCTTTACAGCAACTGATGCGGCTATTGCCAGGTACAATGCTTTAGGCCTGCTTATTAAATTTCAACGGGTAACTGCTGGTGGAAACATTGTTATTAATCCCGCACCAGCCGGTGCCGGATACCTTGCTTCTGCAGGTTTTCCAAGTATTACAGATCAACCTTATAACCAGGTATTGGTTAACTCCAATTCACTCGTTAATTGTTCTCCGGGAACAAAGACCTCTGTAATTGCACACGAACTTGGTCATTGCATTGGTTTCCGACACACCGACTATGCTAACCGTTCTTATAGCTGCGGAGGTGCACCAGTAAATGAGGGAGCTGGAAGTGTAGGTGCAATTCATATTCCCGGCACTCCTACAGGTCCTAATGCAGGTTCATGGATGCTTGCTTGTATTGGTTGCGGCACTGATCGTCCGTTCACTTTCTACGACAGAGTTGCTCTTAACCACATGTATTAAAATACTCCTGCTAAACAAGAGGCTGTCTCAGAACGAGGCAGCCTTTTTGTTTTACAGATATTCTAAGTTTAGATTTAACTGGTGAGCCTAAAGCAGTTTAAATTGTTTTAAGAAAACTCATTTTAATCCTATATAGCCATTCTTCTTTTTCTAAAAATAATTCAATAATAATTCCTTGTAATCCTGCTGTTTCTAAAATCAGTAACCTCTTAAGAATATAAAATTTTTGAAGTTATGTAAAGCGCCAAAACAATCAGTTAAAAAAAATAATTGCTTTACTGCAACAACTAATAAATGACGAATTTTTTTTTTGGAGCCAGGCAGTTGTACTACTATTTAGCGGTTGTTGCGTCGCACTCTTGTACTTTATTTCTGTGTGCAACTAAAATTAAGAGCGTAGTATTTAGGTTGCGAAATATCATTTTCTTACGTTGAGCTGTCTGGAGTTCTGCATTATTTGATTAGTGAGTTTTTTTATTTCCACATCCTTTTAAGGCGGGGATTGAAAGGCGCTTAGAATTTAACAGAAAAGTTTAGCCTGGCTGCCTTTCATAACCAAATATTAATGGATGGAGCCTTGCATTTAGATGTATTGGAGCGAAAAGTGAATGACTGGGCAGAGAAATAAAAAAGAATAACAAGCAAAGCATAAATGTTACCATTATACTTGTTACACTATCTAAACTGTTAATCTGTTTTTTCAAATATTGATCGGCCTAACTTTGCCGCCATCATGCGCATAGCTTTAAAAACAAGTTTTTTAGATGGTAAAAACGGCAGTGGCTTTGGTAATTATGCCACCGCCTTATTTTTTAATTTAGCCAAACAACAATCCCATCACCAGTTTTTCGTAATTGCTAATATCAATTATGTTGGTGAACTACTGTTGCCACCAAATGTTCAGGTAGTTGTACTAAAGTTGAAGGCAGATGGAATTTTTTTACGCAGGAGGTTGGTTGACCTAAAAGTGGCGAAAGCATTGCGCAGGATTAAAGTAGATTTTTTTATAAGCGCTGATGGTTTGAGTAATGTGATAACACAAATACCACAGTTAATGTGGACAAACGTTTTGCCGGTAAATAAATCTCGTGGCGAAAGAACAAAACTGCAACAACTTTTTTACCAATTGCACTTTACAAAATGTTTAAAAAAAGCAACAGTAGTAGCAACACCTTCCACGTTTTTAAACACGGAGATAGAAAAACGATATACCGTAAGTTCTGAAAAGCTTTTTGTAATAAAGCCCGCCATAATGAATGGGTTTGTACCTATGGAGTGGGAAGAGAAGGAAAAAGTAAAAGAACTTTTTTCGGAAGGATGCGAATTTTTTGTATTTGTTGGTGGTTTTCAGCCTCAAAAAAATTTGTTGAATGTTTTAAAAGCGTTCAGCCTGTTTAAAAAAAGGCAGCAAACCAATATGAAATTATTGATTGTGGGTAACCTGGACTATAATAATAAAGATAACCTGGAGAAAATTGAAAGCTATAAGTTTAGAAAAGGGATTAAGCTATTGGGCTATTTATCGCCAGGGGATTATAAGCAAATAATGGGTGCGGCTTATGGATTGATTTACCCTGTACTATCTGATGATTTAGGTTTGCCCGTTTTGGAAGCAATGGCAGCCGGGGTAGCAGTATTAACCTCAGATATTAAGCATATGAAAGCAATTGGTGGCGACGCGGCATTGTATGCTGATGCCACCGATCCGGGCTTAATTGCAGACCAGATGAAATTGCTTTACAAGGATGAAAATACCCGCAGCAAATTGATTGAACGGGGTAAGATACTTGCGCAGCAATTTAGCGACGACCAGTCGTCGTTAACAGTCTGGAGCATAATTCAACAAACTGTTTCACAATAATCTGTATTACTTTTGCTGCCATTTTTATAGCAAAATTTTATTAATACCTTCTTTAATTATTTTAAAAAGATAATATGACTACTTCAACAATAAGTATTGATGTTCAGTTGGATGCTGAAAAGGTACCTCAACAGATTATATGGCGTACAACCGATAATGAAGCGGAGGTTGCTCTGAAAGCAAAAGCTATGATGATTGCTTTTTGGGACGGGGCTGATAAATCGGCGTTGCGGATTGACCTTTGGACAAAAGAAATGATGGTGGATGAAATGGCTGATTTTTTCTATCAGACAATATTAACCATGGCAGATACTTATAACCGCGCCACCAAACAAACCGAACTGGTAGAGGACATGAAGACTTTTGCTAAAAATTTTTATGCTAAGTTTAGAGAAAGTCAGTTAGATACCAACAAGTTGGGGAAGGATATTTTGTAATTGTTTTGGCTGCCGGATGTTATAAAAGTACAAGTGAGTGACACAACGATGTTGAAGCCAGCCATAATGCTGGTAACCAAAATAAAATTTGTGTAAACCATTTAAAAAATCAAAAATGAGATTAGAAGAAAAGATAATGGCCGACATGAAAAATGCGATGAAGGCTAAAGACGAAGCTGGATTGAGAAGTTTAAGAGCTATAAAGGCAGCTATTATAATTGCCAAAACTTCGGAAGGTGCAGGCGGTGAGTTAAAAGAGGAAGATGAAACCAAGCTATTGCAAAAATTAGTAAAGCAGCGGAAAGACAGTTTAGAAATATTTAAAGCGCAAAACCGCGAAGATCTTGCAGTTAAAGAACAGGAAGAAATAAGCGTAATTGAACAATTTTTACCTGCACAAATGAGCGCTGAAGAATTAAAGCAGGCTGTTGAAAACATTATTGCAGAAACCGGGGCATCGTCGCCGGCAGATATGGGCAAAGTAATGGGTGCGGCAACCAAACAACTTGCAGGTAAAGCAGATGGAAAAGCTATTTCGGCCCTGGTGAAAGAGCTGCTTTCCAAATAGTTTTACCAATTATTACTCACCAAATTTGTATTGAAATAATAAATCCCCAATGCTGATAGACCTGGTTTTTGTGATATTAATGGTAATGGCAATTATTAAGGGATTTAGCAAGGGCCTGATCGTGGCAATATTTTCGCTGGTGGCATTTGTGGTGGGGTTGGCAGCAGCCCTTAAATTATCGGCGGTAGTGGCTGATTACCTGAAAACCAATATGGATATTCAAAGTTGGTGGTTGCCCGTTTTATCGTTTGCAATAGTATTTATAGGGGTGGTTTTATTGGTAAATGTGGGTGCTTCGGTTATAAAAAAAACAGTTAGCCTGGCTATGCTGGGGTGGGTAGACAGATTGGGTGGTATGCTGTTTTATATTATTATTTACCTGATGATTTATAGTGTGGTGTTATTTTACGCAACGCAAATTCACCTTATATCGCAGAAAGGGGCTGCCGAATCGCAGACGTACGATTTTGTACAGCCGTGGGCTCCATGGGTAATGAAGGCATTTGGAAAAATAATACCCGTTTTTAGTAACCTGTTTGCTGATTTAAAGGATTTTTTTGGAGGGCTAAAATAAATGGAAAATAGAAATAAGCTGAATACCATTAATTTTAAGCACAGGTAAATTTTCTATCAGAATTGGATGAAGCACTGAGAAAAGGATTGTTTCGCTTTTATTACGTTTATTTGTAGAAATTGGATTGTAAGTATTTGAACCCAACTGAATGAATTACGAAATCAAACAAAAGGATAAATTTAAATATATAGAGATTGGTGAAGGAGAGCCTCTAATGCTTCTTCACGGATTGTTTGGTGCATTAAGTAATTTTAAGGACCTCATTGATCATTTCAGCAAAAGCTACAAGGTAATTGTACCTATGCTGCCTTTGTTTGAATTAGATATTTTTCACACTACAGTTGGAGGGTTAGCCAAATTTGTACATCGTTTTATTGAGGCACAAGGTTATAATAATATTCATTTATTGGGCAATTCGTTGGGTGGGCATGTTGCCCTGGTTCATATATTAAAGCACCCTGAGCGTATAAAAACCATTACCCTTACCGGTAGTTCCGGGTTATTTGAGAATGGAATGGGTGACAGTTACCCAAAACGTGGCGACCGGGATTATATCCGCAAAAAAACGGCGCTCACGTTTTATGATCCTGCCATGGCTACCGAAGATTTGGTAAACGAAGTTTTTGAAATTACTATTAACCGGATAAAAGTTATTAAAATTATTGCCCTGGCAAAGAGTGCTATCAGAAACAACCTGGGCGAAGAAATAAGCCAGATAAAACAGCCTGCCTGTTTAATCTGGGGCAATAACGATACCATTACCCCGCCATTTGTTGCTAAGGAGTTTCATAAATTAATGCCAAATAGCGAGCTGCATTTTATAGATAAATGTGGTCATGCCCCCATGATGGAGGTTCCCAATGAATTTAACGCCATATTGGATAACTTTCTGGCCCGGCATAAGCAAGCCGCTGCAACATTAGCATAAACTTTGTTGTCTTTTTATTTTACATACGCTGGCCCAATTTCTACCCTGTCATTTTAATTTGCTTAAGCCGAGCTTTTGACTACAAGGCAGTTTTCACCAGTTATTAAAACAGAAAGGAGTAAGAATGTTAGCAAATCAATTAATTACCAATCATTATCCTTCACTTCATCTATACGATAAAGTATCGCTTGCCTTAAAGTTTATGGATGATTTTGATGTACAGCACCTTCCGGTTGTGGTGGATGACAAATACCTTGGTTTAGTAAGCAAAGATGATCTTTTGGATTCGGATGAAAGCAGCCTGGTTGAAAACCTGTCGCAGGATTTATTGCCCAAAGCGGTTAAAGAGGGGGAACACTTTTTTTCAGCATTAAAACTGGCTATGTCTCACGCATTATCGCTGGTGCCGGTTGTTAGTGATAATGGAGAGCTTTTGGGTTCAATTCCCGAGAGTGCTCTGATAAATGCTTCAGCAAAATTTGTAGGTGTTGAAGAACCGGGTGCAGTGATTGTTTTGGAAATGGATAAAAAGCGCTATTCCTTTGGCGAAATAAGCCGGTTGGTAGAAACCAATGATGCTTACATAACCCAGTTTAATACCACCCTGGAGCCGGAAACAGGGCTCATTATTGTAACCTTAAAAATTAATAAATTAGAAGTATCGGATATAATCGCCACTTTTCAACGCTACGAATACATTATCCGGTATTTTATTGGTGAAGAAGACTACGAAAATGAACTTAAGTTCAACTACGACCATCTGATGTCGTATTTAAAAATGTAGGTATAAATCCAATCAGTCAAAACTTCAGTTTTATTCGTAATTAACCCGGTAGTTATAATTGATAGCCGTTTTATTATTCAGTTATATTGATTGTACCCTAATAACCGTTATGTATAAGTGATGCAAAAGAGCCTGAGGCCAGATCTCATTTTTTTTATTCTTTTAATTTGCCTTTTAAAAGGATTTACAAATTATGCCCAGGTACCTGTTAATTTAGATACAGCCTTAATTGCTGACCTTGCCCCATCGGATACTTTGTATGAAAATATAGTTATTGGCGAAATCATTATTACAGGTTACAAAAAAACCAAACCTTATTTAATTGAAAGAGATATTCCGTTTAAAAAAGGGGATATAGTTAAGCGAACGGAATTAAATAAGTTACTTGAATTGGGTAGGCAGCAGGTAATGAATACTTCGTTATTTGTAGAAGCATCCGTAAAAGTAATAAACCAGATATCGGATATCGTGTATGTGGAGGTAAACGTAAAAGAACGTTGGTATTTATTTCCATTGCCCTATTTTAGAATGATTGACCGGAATTTTAATACCTGGTGGGTTGAGCATAATCATAGTTTGGAACGAATTAATTACGGTATTGAGTTTTTGCAAAACAATGTGAGCGGCAGAAATGATAATTTAAATATTTCGCTCGTTAACGGGTATACCCAACAATTTGCGGTAAGGTATAAAAATCCTTTTTTAGATAAAGACCTGGTTCATGGTATGAATGCTGGTTTTTCGTATAGTAGAAACAGGGAAGTGAATTATGCTACAAATACTTTAAATAAACAACTATTTGTAAAACAGGAAGACCAGTTTTTAATTAACCAGTTGCATTTTGATTTAGCATATACTTATCGCCCGGCAATTAAAACCCGCCACAGCTTTCGCATAGGCTATACTGATGTCAGGGTAAAAGACACGGTATTAAAATTAAATCCTGAATATTTTCCCGGTAGTGTTACCCGTTTACGTTTCCCGGATATATCGTACAATGTTCAATATTATAACGTGGATTATATTCCTTATCCGCTACGGGGTTTTACCGGCGAAGCAACCATTTACAAACGTTTTAACTCTAAAGATCAGTTATTTCAGATAGGAGGAAAAGGAACCTATACCAAAAAGGTTTTATCCAATTCCTATTTACAATTTCAGGCAGCAGGTTTGCTGCGCCTGCCCTTTAAACAATCTTTTGTAAACCAGCGTCTTTTTGGTTCAAGCGATTTTTATATGCGTGGGCTGGAGTATTACGTAATTGATGGTGTAGCGGGAGGGGTTTTACGGGGAACCGCCATTCAGCAGGTTTTCAATTTTAATATACCGCTTCCGTTTAGTGTAAAATCAATTAATAAAATTCCGTTTAAAATTTACGCAAAAACCTTTAGCGACCTGGGATATTCATACCATCCCAAACAAGGCCATAGTATTTTAAATAACAAGTTGTTACGTACCTGGGGTATTGGTTTGGACATTGTTTCGTTTTACGATATCGTTTTTAAACTTGAATACAGCTTTAACCAACTAGGTAACAACGATCTTTTTTTTCATACCAAAAGCGATTTTTAATAAGTTGTTTTATTAAACCTTTTATAAAACAGGTTAAATTTTAAATAATGAAATACTATTCACAAATATTTTTAGATTTTCTTCTAAAAATTTAAGAATCCAAAAATGCATCTATTGTATCTTAGTATCTCCAAAAATTCTTTCCAGCCTTAATTAAAAAGACCCTTTCCTAATAAGATTTATAATAAATGAAAGTAGCTATTTATTCCCGTGGGCTTGAAATGGAGCAGGAGGGCCAATTATTAACTTTATTAGAAGAGTTAACCCGGCACAAAATAAAGATTTGCCTTTATGAGCGTCTTGCCGGTCCACATTCGGCGGTTAATATGTTGCCTATTGATTTTTCTGTTTTTAGAACCCATAACGATTTAGACGAAACCATTGATTACATTATTAGTTTAGGTGGAGATGGAACAATGTTAGATACGGCGGTTTTGGTGCGCAATAAAGGCATCCCGATATTAGGGGTAAATTTTGGACGATTAGGCTTTCTTGCCAGCTTGCGTAAAGAAAATTTATCGAGTGCGGTAGAAGCCCTGGTTAATGGCTCGTATGTAGTGGACCATAGAACTTTACTGCACCTGGATGCTGACATGCCTTTATTTGGTGAAGAACCCTTTGCTTTAAATGAGTTTGCTATTCATAAAAGGGATACTTCTCCTATGATTAAAATTCACACTTACCTGAATGGGGAATTTTTAAACAGCTATTGGGCCGATGGCCTGATAGTTTCTACTCCTACCGGATCTACAGGCTATAATTTAAGTTGTAATGGTCCTATTGTTTTTCCGGAGAGTGGCAGTTTTGTAATTACACCGGTTGCCCCGCATAACCTTAATGTGCGCCCCATTGTAATTCCCGATAACAATATTATTAGTTTTGAAATTGAAGGCAGAACTGAAGAGTTTATTTGTACAATGGATGCCCGTAAAGAAATTGTTACAAGGGAAATTCAATTAGCGGTTAAAAAAGAGGATTTTACAATAAACCTGCTGCGATTAAATGAAAACAGTTTTTTATCCACTCTTCGGGAAAAGTTAACCTGGGGATTAGACAGAAGAAATTAACCCTGTGTTAAAAGATTTTACAATTATTTACGTTAAAGTAACATTCCTTATTTTGCAAGCATATTATGAAGAAAATAGTAAATGTATTAATAGTTTCAATTATCAGCTTAAGTGCCCGTGCCCAAATGATGGAAAGTTATGTACAGGAAGGTGAGTTTGGTTTAGGTATAGGAATGGGCCATTATTTTGGAGATTTAAATACCCGGGCTGCTTTAAACAGGCCTAAAATTAGTGCCGGAGCTTTTTTTAGAAAACAGTTTGGTAATTATATTGGGGTAAAAGTTGCAGCAAATTATGCGCAACTAGGTTATAGTGATATATATAGTGAAAACGAAACCCAGAAAAGAAGAAACCTAAGCTTTAACTCTAATATTTGGGAACTTTCGTTAAGCGGCGATTTTAATTTTTTCAAATTTTACCCCGGCATTCCGGGTTATACTTATACTCCTTATGTATCATTGGGTGTTGGAGTTTTCTCTTATGATCCATATGCATACCTGAACAATCAAAAATATTTCTTACGTCCGTTGGGTACCGAGGGGCAGGGCAGTGCTGCCTATCCTGAGCGTAAGCCTTATAGTTCAATGGCAGTATGCTTTCCGTTGTCGGTAGGCTTTAAAGTAAATATTAACCCATCGGTAAATATGTTTGCCGAGGTAGGTTATCGTTTTACCAATGCCGATTACCTGGATGATGTAAGTACCACTTATGCACCCGACGCTTTTCAGCCGTTGCCTAATAACCAGCTTACACCTGCGCAATTGCTTTCCGACAGAAGTTACGAAACGGGGGTGCCCATTGGTATAAAAGGCCGCCAGAGAGGAAACAGTACACAAAAAGATGGCTATGCTATTGCCCAGATAGGTGTTTCGTTTAACATATCTTCCTATAAATGCCCGACGCCATAGTGATATGCTGTACAAGTGAGTGACACAACAATGCTTAATAGTAGCAATTAGCTTACAATCAAAAAAAAATAATAAATTAAGCCCGGTTTTCCGGGTTTTTTTATACCGTTAATTTAATTTTTTTGGTGGTCGGCAATATATCATTGAGCAGCATTCTTGCGTCGCACACTTGTACTTTATCAGTTTAGGCACCGGTTTGCCGGTATTTGTATTATAATTTACCTTAAACTTTACTCAATTCTTCTAGTAAGTTTTAATAAATAGATTAAATGATATTAAAAATTGCTCAAAAAAATTATTGTAATACGCCCTATTGAATTCTTTTATGCTTAAACACCCCGAAATTGCTACATTTGCGCACCCCAAAAAAGGGTTTCCTACATGCAGGATTTGAAAGATAAAATAGATCTGAGCCGCTTACCCCGGCACATTGCCATAATTATGGATGGTAACGGGCGTTGGGCAAAGGAGCAGGGACAAGACCGCCTTTTTGGCCATTTTCATGGGGTGGAAAGTGTAAGAAATATTGTAGAAGGATGTGCAGAGTTGGGAGTTGAATATTTAACATTATACGCTTTCAGTACCGAAAACTGGGATAGGCCCCCGGATGAAGTAAAGGGTTTAATGGAATTGCTGGTAGATACCATTCGTAAGGAAGTGGAGACTTTAAATAAAAACAATATCAGGTTGAATGTTATTGGAAATATGAAAATGCTTCCTGAATATGCCAATAAAGAAATGAGTGAAGCGTTAGAAATGACCAGCAAAAATACCGGGTTAAACCTGGTGATGGCGCTAAGTTACAGCAGCAGGTGGGAACTGGTAAATGCAGTGAAAAACATTGCCATAGATTCGAAAGCGGGTAAAATTGATCCTGAAACCATTACCAACGAAACACTGGAAAATTACCTCTGTACTGCTGATATTCCCGACCCGGAACTAATGATACGTACCAGCGGAGATTTTAGGATAAGCAACTTTTTGCTCTATCAACTTGCCTATACTGAATTATACTTTACTGAAACGCGCTGGCCCGACTTTAGGAAAAACAACCTATACGCGGCCATACTCGATTTTCAGGGAAGAGAAAGGCGATTTGGAAAAATTAGTGAACAGGTAAATAATGAACCCGGCATTGTCTCATAATTACTTCCCAAATCAATAATATAGACGACTATTTAACAAACACTTTTAAATAATCCCTTTAATTTGCCCGACAATAGCAAAGTGATTACCCGCAAGCTGTTTCAACAGCCCGGAACCCAAACCAACCCAAATAGGATATTGATGCAGAACGTTTACAAACCTTTTTTACTGTTTTTAGCAGGTTGCTGGCTATTTAATACCACTGCTTTTTCACAGGTAATCACACCGGAACCACCAACTTCTATTGATGTAAACTTAGAAAATCTTTTTACTCAAAAAACGCCTAAAAAATATAAAGTTTCCGCGGTTAATCTAAGCGGTAATAAATATTTTGATACCGCTTTACTTGTTTCGGTAGCAAACATTAATGTTGGCGACGAAATTATTATTCCCGGTGGCGACCAGTTTGCAAGAGCAATCACCAATTTGTGGAAGCAAAACTATTTCAGCGATGTTGAAATTTATGTAACTAAAGTAGAAGGTTCTAATATTGAAATTGAGATTGCCGTTACCGAACGGCCAAGACTATCCAGTTTTAATTTTAAAGGAATTAAGAAAACCGAATCAGATGACCTTACAGCCAAAGTAGGCCTGGTAAAAGGGCGGATTGTTACTGAAAATAATCGCCGGAATGCTGTTGAAGCTATTCAAAAATACTTTTCGGATAAAGGCTTCCGTGGGGTAAATACAAAAATTGTAGAAGTAAAAGATGCTAAACTTGAGAATTCACTCAACCTCACATTTATTGTAGATAGGGGAAGCAAGGTTAAAATAAATGAAATCAACTTTGTTGGCAATACTATGCCGGATACCCGCTTAAAAAAGCAGTTGAAAGGCACAAAGGAAATGACCCGTTTAACCCTTTTTCCTCCAGAGAAAGTAGGAGGTTTTGCCAAGCCCGATGTATATACGGCTAATGAATACCTGCGCCAATATGGTTATCTATCTTATACAAAAACAAAAGAACTGGTTGACCCTTATATCCGTTTAAAATTATTAACGTCGGCAAAATTTAACGAAACCAAATTTGCGGAGGACAAGGAAAAAATACTTGACTATTATAACTCATTGGGTCATAGAGATGCGGTTATTGAAAAGGATACTCTATATTATAATTCACAGGGTAATTTAAATATCGATATAAAAGTAAACGAAGGTGGCAGGTATTACTTTGGCGATATTACCTGGAGAGGAAATACCAAATACAGTGATAGTTTACTTACAATGATCTTAGGTATTAAAAAAGGTGATATCTATAACCTGGAGACTTTAAATAAAAAATTGGGAAAGCAACTCTCCCCCGAAGGTGGTGACATCAGCGGACTTTATATGGACGATGGTTACTTGTTTTTTAGAACCGAGGCTGTTGAAACAGCAGTTTACAATGATACCATTGATTACGAAATCAGGGTAATTGAAGGACCTCAGGCTACTATAAAAAATGTGCGTATTGCCGGTAACGACAAAACCAAAGAATATGTTATTCGTCGTGAACTAAGAACAATACCGGGCGAAAAATTCAGCCGTTCCGATTTAATCCGTTCTCAAAGAGAGATTGCCAGTTTAAACTACTTTAACCAGGAGAAAATTGGTATCAACCCGGTTCCCAATCCTGATGATGGAACCGTGGATATAAATTATACCGTTGAAGAAAAATCGAGCGACCAATTAGAGTTGAGCGCAGGTTGGGGTGGAGGCATTGGTCTTACCGGAACAGTGGGTGTTTCCTTCAATAACTTTTCTATAAAAAATATATGGAAGCGTTCAGCATGGGACCCGTTACCAACAGGCGACGGTCAAAAACTGAGCTTACGTGTGCAGAGTAACGGTAAGGCATTCAGGTCGTATAACTTTTCATTTACCGAACCCTGGTTAGGTGGAAAGAAAAGAAACTCCTTTACAGTAAGTGTATATGACACAAAATATAGAAACGGGCAATATGATTATTTCACAGGTAGGTATACCTTCGGTAGCGAAGATTCATATATTCAGACAAGTGGTGTAGGTATTAGCCTGGGTAAACAATTAAAATGGCCCGATGACTATTTTAACCTGGTAACTTCTTTTAACTATACCCGTTATCGCATTAAGGATTATGCCATATTTGATGGCTTTAGTAATGGGTATTCAAACAACTTTAATATTAAGTTAGCATTACAGCGTTCATCTGTTAATCAACCTATTTTTCCTAGTGGAGGATCATCGTTCTTATTAAGTACCCAGATAACACCACCATGGTCGTTATTGGATCCTAAACGTGTTAAAGCTGCAAATCCTTACGAGTTGGTTGAATATCATAAGTGGAGGTTTAACGGTGAATGGTATGTGCCAATGGGTAAACCTCATGGTGCTGAACGTAACCGGCAGTTTGTTTTAAAAACTGCTGTTAAATATGGTTACATTGGCAGGTATAACAAAGATTTACAGATATCGCCGTTTGAGCGTTTCCAGGTGGGCGATGCAGGTTTGAGTAATAACTTTGCACTTTTAGGATATGATATTATTGCACACCGTGGTTATCCCGTGTATAACACCAGTGATCCAAGAGTAAATCCCGACCAGCAGAGTACGCAAAAGTTCTTTACTATATTTAATAAGTATACCGTTGAAATGCGTTATCCATTAAGCTTAAACCCAAGCAGCACAATTTTTGCCCTTGGATTTTTTGAAGCTGCCAATGGTTGGTATTCAATGAAAGATTATAATCCATTCAGGTTACGTCGTTCAGTTGGTGTTGGTATGCGCTTCTATCTGCCAATGTTTGGCTTGTTAGGTTTCGATTATGGCATAGGTTTGGATAGGTTCTCGCCAAATGGAAAAATGAAGGATGCTGCTAAGTTTACTTTCATGCTCGGATTTGAACCAGAATAATTTTAATATAACGATTATGAAAAAACTCTCATTACTGGCCTTTTGTTTTATTCTTGCCGTTGGTTCTCTTTCAGCACAGCGGTATGCAATAATTGATACCAAGTTTATTCTGGATAAAATGCCGGAATATAAAAATGCTGATCAGCAGTTAGCACAAATTGGAACCCAATGGCAAAAGGAGATAGATGATAAGCAGGCGCAATTAACTATTATGTACCGCAATTTTGAAGCAGAACAATTTATGTTAAGCGACGAATTAAAGAAGAAAAGAGAAGACCAGTTGTTTAATATGGAAAAGGAAATCAGGGAGCTGCAGAAAAAACGTTTCGGCTACGAAGGCGACCTTTTTAAAGAAAGACAAAAATTGGTTAAACCTGTACAGGATAAGGTTTACAATGCTATTCAAAAAATGGCGGTTAACCGTGGTTATGATTTTGTGCTGGATAAAAGTGAAGGCATAACGGTTATTTTTGCCGACCCTAAACTGGATAAAAGCGAAGAAGTTTTGCGTGAATTAGGTGTAAAAAGTTAATATTTAATAAATCAACCAACAAACAATAACCTTTAAAAAAACAGTTGCAAAGCCTCACGACATAAAATTGCAGTATTCTGCAAAAATCTGCTTGTAGGTAATTGTGAACATTGACAAAACAAAAAAGTAAAAAATGAAAAAAGTATTATTCGTGGTTCTGGCCTTTATGGGATTGCTTTTCGCAGGTAATAGTGCCCAGGCACAAACTGCAAAAGTGGGCGTTTTTGATATTGATATTATGCTGCAGGCTATGCCAGGTTATAGGGCTGTAGACAGCTTGCTTCAGATTTATGAGCAGGATTCTTTAAAAGGAGAGTATGATTTTGCCATGAGAGAATACAACCGATTGGATAGCACTTTTAAATCTGACTCTGCAGCAAAAGCACCTGCTAGCGTTTTAAATTATGTAAAGCAGCAAAGAAACGAGATTGCTACAACAATCATTTACTGGCAGCAAATCTCTCAAAGAAAAACTGAAGGTAAAAGACAGGAATTAGCCAGTCCTTTATATGAAAGAATTATTCCTGCATACCAAAAAGTAATTCGTGACAACAACTACCTGGTCGTATTAAAGCCAGATGCAATCGAATTCATAGGGTCAACTAAAGTTGAAAACCTTTTTGAAAAAGTAGCAAAGGAATTAAAAATTACCCTGCCCGATGGTTTGAAAAGTGCTCAACCTGAACAAGAGCCAGCTCCAAAGCCCGCAGCAGCAAAACCTGCAACAGGTACAAAAAAGCCATAATAAGCTTAAAAAATTGATATAAGTAAAGAACCATGCATTTTAGTATGGTTCTTTTATTTTTGTTACATGCCGGCTAACAATCCTATAGGAATTTTCGACAGTGGTTACGGGGGTCTTACCGTTTTAAAGGAGATCGTAAAAGTATTACCGCAATACGATTATATATACATGGGCGATAATGCCAGGTCTCCATATGGCTCCCGGTCGTTTCAAACAGTTTACCAATATACCTGGCAAAGTGTTCAGTGGTTTTTTAAAATGGGGTGCCCTCTGGTAATATTGGCCTGCAACACAGCTTCGGCCAAAGCTTTGCGTTCCATTCAGCAAAACAACCTTCCGCAATCACATCCTGACAACAGAGTATTGGGCGTAATAAGACCCACTGCCGAGGTTATGGGATTGTATTCAAAAACAGATCAGGTGGGCATTTTAGGCACTCAGGGTACCGTGCACTCCGAATCATACCCCATTGAAATAAATAAATTTTACCCCGGAATAAACGTTTACCAGGAAGCCTGTCCTCTCTGGGTTCCATTAATTGAAAATAACGAGTTTGATAATGCCGGTGCGGACTATTTTATTAAAAAAAATTTAGAAAACTTATTGAAAAACTCCGGTGATATCGACACGGTTTTATTGGCTTGTACCCATTATCCCTTGATTAAACACAAAATTGAAAAGTACCTATCAGGCAATATTACCTTACTTTCTCAGGGCGAAATTGTAGCAGCCAGTTTACACGATTACCTGCTGCGGCACCCCGAAATGAACAACCGGTGTAGTAAAAAAGGAAAAATTTCTTTTTATACAACTGATAAATCAGAAGATTTTAACGAACATGCTACCATTTTTTATGAGCAATCCATTAAATCACAGCACATTGAGTTATAAAATGCACCAATCGTTAAAAACTCAAAAAAAGTATTTCCATTTCATCACTTTCTCTTAGTTTTGCCGTCCTTTCACCATGGCAGGCTTATGGGATGCATTGCCGATGACTGAAATCATATTTTAGGGTTAGTAAAAAATTAAAAATGAAACGTACATTTCAACCACACACTAAGCGTCGTAAAACTGTTCACGGTTTTCGTAAACGCATGGAAAGTGCAAACGGCCGTAAAGTTTTGGCCAGTCGTCGTAAGAAAGGTCGTGTGAAACTGACTGTTTCTGACGAAAAAAGATTGAAATAAACTCCGCAACTTATGTTGAGTTGTTTTAAATATTAAGCCCTGTCTATTTTGATGGGGCTTTTTTGGGTACCGGCTTAGGTATTTCATAGCATCATCGTTGCGTCGCAATCACTTAGTCTGCAAACCATTAGGCAGCATTCACCACACTTATTTTATAAATTTTAAACCCTGCAAATTTATCATTCATTCAGTCACCTTTAATAAGTACGAAAGGCTCAAAAGCCGCAAACTAATCGATCAGCTTTTTAGTGCGGGAAAAGGCTTTCATGTTTTTCCCGTTAAAGTTTTATTTCAGTTTACATCTCTAAATCAAAAAGTTCCTGTTCAGGCAACGGTTTCAGTAAGCAGTCGTAACTTTAAAAAAGCGGTAACACGTAATCGTATTAAACGCCAGTTGCGCGAAGTTTACCGGTTAAACAAACTGCCCTTTCAACAAAAATTATTAAATCATCAAAGCCAGGTAGCCCTGTTTTTTATTTATACGGGTAAAGTGCTGCCTCAATACAACGATTTAAACAACGCCATGGCAACCATTGTTACACGATTAGTGGAAATGGATATACCCATCACCTAAATAAATCTGGTTGAATACCTTTTTAAAAATATTAAGCTACCCATTTATTTTTTTGATAAAAATCTACCAGCGAATAATCTCACCTTTGTTGGGTTCTCAGTGCCGGTACACCCCAACATGCTCAAGCTATGCTGAGCAGGCATTACGCAAGTATGGTTTATTAAAAGGATCGTGGTTGGCTATCAAGCGCATTGTACGGTGTAACCCGTGGGGCGGCCATGGCCCCGATCCCGTTCCTTAGTTTTTGTCGGTTTTTACCAACTGCTTCAAAAAAAAATATACAGATTTATAGTTTTTGGCTAATATATTTTATTGGATATATTGATGAAGATATTGTGCAAAACATTAAACATTTTTCGGGCAATCTTGTTTAAACCCCATGAACGCGTTTACAATAAGAGATCTGGAGAATTTATCTGGAATTAAAGCACACACCATCCGCATATGGGAGCAACGTTACGATTTTTTAAAACCCCAACGCACCACAACTAATATTCGCTATTACACCGGCGACGAGCTAAAAAAAATACTCAATATATCATTGCTATCTAAGTATGGTTTTAAGATTTCGCACATAAATAAAATGCACGAACTTGAAATTAAGGAGAAGATACTTTCACTTTCGCATGCCCAGGCCCAGCAGGAGCGAATTGTAAACGAGATGATCCAATCGATGGTGGACTTAGACATGGAACATTTTGAGGTAGTTTTAACTGATTATATTAATGAAAAAGGAATTGATAAAACCATTCATTACATTATTTTTCCTTTTCTTGAACGCATAGGTATTTTATGGCAGACCTATCATATTAATCCCGCACAGGAGCACCTGGTTATAAATGTAATTCGACAAAAACTCATTGTTGCAATTGAAGGTGTAGGGCTCCATGAAAATAGAACTACCTCAGCATTATTATTTTTACCCGAAGGTGAGTTTCATGAAATTGGGCTATTGTATATTTTTTACCTGCTAAAAGTAAGGGGTATTAAAGTGTATTACCTGGGTGCCAATGTTCCAATAAAAGATATGGAATACATTGTAAAAATTAAGAAACCTAACTTCTTGTTCACCCACCTTACTTCGGTTGCAAATAATTTTAATTTTGAGCGTTTTTTATCAAACCTTAATATTTATTTGCCTGATGATACCGTATTAATTTCCGGGGTACTAGCTCAGCAATACAAAAAGAAGGTTCCTCAAAATGTGCAATTTAAAAAGTCGTTAGAAGAAGTTATGGAATATTTCGGCTCTTTATAAACATAAAAAAATATTCCCATTTCATTTTTAGCCTTATTTATTAAGGCTCTTTTATTATGTTGAACTTTCAAATTTAATAGACAATTTCTCTTGCAATTATCTTATATGTTGGCCTAATTTTTTTAGGTTTTCATTAAACCTGGCACCACATCATTCCGTGCATTTTTTTTACCCCCAACTAAGGCCTCCCTCTAAACATCTGTTGTGTCTGTTTAACTTATTTTAAAAATAATTAAACAAAAAGTTGGTAGTTTACGAAAATTGTGTTTAATTTTGTGGTATATCATCTTAAACACTTTGAGTATGTCAACTATCGAATTTAATCAAATGCTGATGAGTAATGCAGAGTTCTTAAAACCTTTTGCAATTACACTTACCCGCGATAATGAAAATGCCAAAGACCTTTTCCAGGAAACACTGTTTAGGGCCTTAGCCAATAAAGAGAAGTACAATGTTGGAACCAACATTAAAGCCTGGCTTTACACCATTATGCGAAATATTTTTATAAATAATTATCGCAAAAAGTCTAAGCAGAACACCATCTTCGATAATACCACCAACGATTTTCTGCTAGATTACAACCAGGTTACTGCAGTAAATGCAGCTGAGTCAAATCTTAAAATTAAAGAGGTAAAAGAGGCAATTCATAACCTTCCTGAGATTTTCAAAAATCCCTTTTTATTGTATTTTGATGGTTATAAATACCATGAAATTGCCGGTATGCTGGATGAGCCGTTAGGAACAATTAAAAGCCGTATTCACTTTGCACGTAAGCTTTTAAAGGCGCAAATACTTCGTTATTAATAATTTAGTATTTTCAGGCATAAAGTGGATAAAAAAGTAATCATCATCGGGAGTGGCTTTGCCGGTTTGTCGGCAGCTTGTTTTATGGCAAAGGCAGGGTGGAGGGTAGAAGTTTTAGAAAAACATGATATGCCAGGTGGGCGGGCCCGTAAAATTGAATTGGATGGATTTACTTTTGACATGGGCCCGAGTTGGTATTGGATGCCCGACGTTTTTGAACGTTTTTTTGAGCAATTCAATAAAAAAGTTTCTGATTATTATTTGCTTAAACGGTTAAACCCATCTTACAGGGTATATTGGCCTGATGGTCCGGTTGATATTCCGGCTGACTACGAAGAGTTAAAGGCATTATTTGAATCCATTGAAAAAGGTAGTGCAGAAAAGTTAGATCAATTTTTAAAGGAAGCTTACTATAAATATAAAACCGGTATTCAGAAACTGGTTTTTAAACCTGGCCAGTCATTAACGGAGTTTTTGGATTGGGAGTTAATGACGGGTGTATTTAAACTTCAGGTTTTTTCGTCCATTAAAGATCATGTAGCTAAATATTTTACTGACCCAAGGTTAAAAGAGTTAATGGAATTTCCTGTATTGTTTTTGGGCGCTTTACCTGAAGACACCCCAGCTTTGTATAGCCTGATGAATTATGCCGATATTAAAGGCGGCACCTGGTATCCTGAAAAAGGAATGTACAGTATAGTGGAAGCAATGTTTTTGCTGGCTAAAGAATTAGGAGTTGTTTTTCATTTTAACCAGGTGGTTAATGCAATAAATGTGGATAACGGAATTGCAAAAATGGTGAAAACAAATAAAGGAGAATTTACTAGTGATGTGGTAATTGGCGGTGCTGACTATCACCATATTGAAACGGATTTATTGAAAAGCGCATATAGAAGTTATACAGACAAATATTGGGATAGCAGGGTTATGGCTCCCGGTTGTTTGCTTTATTATGTAGGAATAAACAAAAAACTACAAAACATTTTACACCATAGTTTGTTTTTTGATGTGTCTTTTAAGCTTCATGGCGAAGAAATATATAAGTCGCAAAAGTGGCCTACAGCACCTTTGTTTTATGTTAGCGCTACTTCGATAACCGACCCTGAAACAGCGCCCGAAGGATGTGAGAATTTGTTTTTTTTAATACCGGTAGCTACTGGTTTACAAAACGATACAGAAAAATTGCGCAACAGGTATTTTAAAATGATTGTGAAAAGATTTGAAGAGCAGATTGGTGAAACAATTACTGATAATATTGTTGTAAAGAAGAGCTTTGCTCAAAGTGATTTTGTAAATGACTATAATGCTTTTAAAGGCAATGCTTATGGATTGGCAAATACCCTAATGCAAACTGCGGTATTAAAACCATCCCTAAAAAGTAAAAAAGTAAAAAATTTATTTTATACAGGCCAGTTAACAGTGCCCGGCCCGGGCGTACCACCCAGCCTGATAAGCGGAGAGGTGGTGGCAAATGAAATAATTAAAACCTTTAGATAATATTGGGGTTATATTTATTACGCTTATAATTTGATGTTGAACTGAAAGTACAAGAGTGCGACGCAACGATGTTTAATAGGATTGGTAATGATAGGTCCATTATTGTTAAACGTATTTATCACAGCCATTTTAAAAGAATTAAACCCTTAATCTATAATTGCAAAGCTATGATGCATTTGTTTCACAATATAAGCCAGGAGTGCAGCAAAATCACTACTAAGCAATACAGCACATCATTTGCTTCGGCAATAAACCTGCTGCATAAGGAATTGCGTGCACCCATTTATAATATTTATGGCTTCGTTCGTTTTGCCGATGAAATTGTAGACACTTTTCACGACTTTGACAAGCAGGAATTATTAAATGAATTTAGAGTTAGTACGTATGCCGCTATTGCCCAGGGCATTAGTCTAAATCCCATCCTGCACAGTTTTCAGTTAACTGTAAACAAATACCAGATCGCCCTGCCGCTTATTGATGCTTTTTTTAAAAGCATGGAATTGGATCTTAACAAATCGGCTTACGATAAAATGGGATATGATGAATATATTTATGGTAGTGCCGAGGTGGTAGGCTTAATGTGCTTACAGGTTTTTTGCGAGGGCGATACAGATAATTTTAATAAGCTAAAGCCCTATGCTCAAAGCCTGGGCGCAGCTTTTCAGAAAGTTAATTTTTTACGCGATTTAAAGGCTGATTTTGTTGGATTGGAACGTACTTATTTCCCGGGTTGCGATTTTAGAAATTTTACCGAAAACAATAAACGGGATATTGAAACCGACATAGAAAATGATTTTAAACATGCTTACAAGGGGATTGTAAAATTGCCCCTTAAGGCCCGGTTTGGCGTATACGTTGCCTATAAATATTACATGTCGCTTTTTATAAAAATCAGGCAGTTAAATGCGCAGAATATTTTAGAAGAAAGGATACGAATACCTAATTATAGTAAATTGTTTATATTGGCAAAAGCGGGTGTAAGAAGCCAGTTTAACTTATTATAGCTTTTGCTAAACTTTTAAATTTACGGGATGGAACATGTGATTTTGGTGAACGAATATGATACTGAAGTGGGCACAATGGAGAAAATGGAAGCCCATGAAAAAGCCATTATGCACAGGGCTTTTAGTGTTTTTATTTTTAATGATAAAGACGAAATGTTATTGCAGCAAAGGGCGCTTACTAAATATCACAGTGGTGGGTTATGGACCAACGCGTGTTGTAGCCATCCACGCCCCGGCGAAACTACTATAAATGCCGCTGTACGCCGACTGGATGAGGAATTGGGTTTTAATACTTCCCTTAAAAAAGTGTTTGATTTTACTTACAGCGCACCTTTTGATAATGGCTTAACAGAAAACGAATTTGATCATGTATTTGTAGGCAATTTTAGTGGCGCCATTTATCCCAACCCGGGTGAGGTGCAGGATTATAGCTTTCAATCAATGAATGATATAGAACAGTTGCTGTTGCTGCAGCCATTAAAATATACTGTTTGGTTTCACCTGGCGTTCCCCAAAATTATGGCCTGGTTTAAAACCGATAAATTAAATGCTCAGTATATTTTTGCTTAAAAAAGGCATTACAATACCAGCCTTTGTTTTTTATAGCATCATCCTTGCGTCGCAATCACTTTATCATTTGTAACAATGTTGATCAACCGGCTAAAACTCATTTCTCAACTTTATTTTGGTTACCATATTATTAGTTTTCCATTATGCCCCAAACCCGTAAAGCGATTGTTATTGGAGCCGGTATAGCTGGTATAGCAGCATCCATTCGCCTGGCAGTACAGGGTTACCAAGTAGTAGTTTACGATAAAAATGATTATGCCGGTGGTAAAATAGCGCGGTTTCAAAACCAGGGTTTCCAGTTTGATGAAGGCCCCAGTTTATTTACCCAACCTGGTAATGTTGAAGAACTTTTTAAACTGGCTGGTGAACCGATAGAGGATTATTTTAGCTACCAGCCCTTACCCATTGCCTGTAAATATTTTTATGAAAATGGAAAGGTGGTAAATGCGTTTACTAATCTTGATGCATTTGCAAACGAATTACACCAAAAGTTGGGCGAGGATCCTTTGAAAGTGTACGATTATCTAAATCAATCAAAAAAAATATACGATAAAATAGGGTCTGTTTTTTTAAACTACTCATTACATACAAGGCAAATTTTAAAGGCTCCTTTATTAGCTGCTGTTGCTGCCGCTAAACCTAAGTTATTGTTTAAAACATTGAACGCCTTAAACGAGGAACATTTTACCAAACCAGAAACCATTCAGCTTTTTAATCGTTTTGCAACTTATAATGGAAGCAATCCATACAAAGCTCCGGGAATGCTTAGCCTTATTCCGCACCTGGAGCAAAACGAGGGCACGTATTATCCCAAAGGCGGTATGATCAGCATAGCTAACGCATTGCATCAACTAGCATTAAAAAAGGGGGTGAAATTCAAATTAAGTACTCCTGTTAATCAAATAATTCATGAACATGGAACGGTGAACGGTGTAGTTGTAAATAATACAAAACACCTGGCTCATGTTGTTATCAGCAACATGGATGTTTATTTTACTTACAAAAAACTATTACAAAACGAGGGTAAAAGCAAAAGCATTTTAAAGCAGGAGCGTAGTAGCAGCGCCATCATTTTTTACTGGGGTATTAACCGGGTTTTTAATGAGTTGGAACTACACAATATCTTTTTCAGCAATAATTATAAAGCTGAATTTGATCATCTTTTTAACAGCAAAACGCTTTACCACGATCCAACGGTGTATATTAACATTACCAGTAAAATGGAAGCCAGCCATGCGCCGGAGGGCAAAGAAAACTGGTTTGTTATGGTTAATGCCCCTGCAAACGTGGGGCAGGATTGGAAAGCTTTTCGCGAAACTTGCCGTGCTTCCATTATAAATAAATTAAGCCGCTTATTAAAAGTTGATATAGCTGCCCTAATTGAAACGGAGCAGGTAATGGACCCGGTAATTATTGAAGAGAAAACAATGTCGTATATGGGTTCGTTATACGGCACCAGTTCAAATAGCAAAATGGCTGCATTTTTACGTCATCCTAATTATGCTTCGGCAATAAAAGGATTGTATTTTGTTGGGGGCAGTGTTCACCCTGGTGGTGGTATACCCTTATGTTTGCTTAGTGCTAAACTGGTAGGGCAAATGGTAAAACAAAATCATAATTAGTGAGCAATTCTAAAGTTACAATATTATCGAATCCCGCTTTTTCAAAATATAATATAGCCACTTTTATTGCGTTGTTGTTTCATGTGAGTGGTTGTATTGGAATGTTTACCAGTTCTAAAGGCTGGTTCATTGCAAACACACCATTAAATTTAATCATCGTTTTTGTTTTAGTAATATGGACCCAAAAGCAACGGAAACTTGCGTTTTATTTATTTATTGCAATTGCTTTTATAACAGGAATGGTTACCGAAATGATTGGTGTAAATACCGGTTTATTATTTGGTAATTACGAATACGGATCTGTGTTAGGACCAAAAATTAATAAGGTTCCGTGGTTAATTGGAATCAATTGGTTTATTGTAGTGTATTGCAGTGGAGTAGTTATGGAATATTCACGTGTCTGGATTCAAAAAAAGTTTTATAGTGAAGGTGAAACCTTATCAAAGGGCATTGTTTTTTTGTCGCTGGTAATGGATGCGGCCTTTTTAACTACCTTTTTTGATTGGGTTATGGAGCCTGTGGCAGTACAGTTAGGGTTTTGGTCGTGGTTGGGCGATGGTACCATTCCTTTTAAAAATTACTTCTGCTGGTTTATCATCAGCGCCTTGTTGCTGGTTGTTTTTAAGCTGTTAAGGTTCCATAAACACAACCAATTCGCTGTACATTTGTTAATTATACAACTCCTGTTTTTTGGAGTGCTCCGAACCTTTTTATGAATATGATTACTTACATATTAGTAGCTGTTGCAACCTTTTGTTTAATGGAATTTATAGCCTGGGCCATGCATAAATACGTTATGCACAAATGGCTTTGGTATCTTCATGAAGATCATCACCGTAAGGGCCCCGGCTTCTTCGAAAAAAATGATGCGTTCTTTTTAATTTTTGCAATACCCAGTTGGTTGTGTATTATGCTGGGTAGTATGAATAGTGCTTATTATGTGGTAAGTATTGGCGCCGGCATTGCAGCTTATGGTTTTGCCTATTTTTTAGTGCACGATGTAATTATTCACCAGCGGTTTAAATTTTTTACACGCAGTAATAATACATTTATAAAAGTGGTGCGTTGGGCACATAAAATGCACCATAAGCACCTTAATAAAGAACATGGTGAAAGTTTTGGAATGCTTATTGTAAACAGGAAATATTGGAGAAAAGTAAAGACAGATGAACAACGAATGGCACAAAAGTCTTCTTCGTAAAACATACTTTACATAAAATTTAGTTTTAAGGCCATGATTATTCATGGCCTTATTTATATTTTCACGCCCTAAAAATTTTAAATGCAAACTGCAGAAGATATTAAACAGCTAAACGAGAAAATACAGCATGCTGCATTATTCGTTGATCGTTTAAGGTTAGAACTGGCTAAAATTGTGGTAGGCCAGCTTTATATGGTTGACCGCCTGATTATAGGGTTGTTAAGTAATGGGCATGTTTTGCTGGAGGGTGTTCCCGGCCTGGCAAAAACGCTCACAATAAAATCGATGGCGCAGGCGATACACGCAAAATTTAGCCGTATACAGTTTACTCCTGATCTTTTGCCTGCCGATGTTGTAGGTACCATGATTTACAACCAGCCACGCAACGAGTTTTTAATAAGAAAAGGTCCCATTTTCGCCAACTTTATTTTGGCCGATGAAATAAACCGTGCCCCTGCAAAAGTACAAAGTGCTTTATTGGAAGCCATGCAGGAGCGCCAGGTTACCATTGGCGATGAAACCCACAAACTGGAAGAACCCTTTTTGGTACTTGCCACACAAAATCCTTTAGAGCAGGAAGGTACTTACCCTTTACCCGAAGCGCAGGTGGATCGTTTTATGTTAAAGGTGGTGGTAGGTTATCCAAGCCGGATAGAAGAGCAACAAATTATTCGTCAGCAGGTGCAGGGGCTAACATTGCCTGCGGTTAACCAGGTGGTTAGTGTAGCGGAAATTAAATTGGGCCGCGATCTGGTGCGTGAAATTTACATGGATGATAAGGTGGAACAATATATTATAGACATTGTTTTTGCAACCCGTTATCCCGAGCAGTTTAGGTTAGATAAATTAAAACCGCTTATTAGTTACGGAGGCTCGCCACGTGCCAGCATAAACCTGGCGCTTGCCGCAAAAGCACACGCCTTTATGAACAAGCGTGGATTTGTAATTCCCGACGATGTAAAAGCCATTGCAAAAGATGTACTGCGCCACCGCATAGGCTTAACTTACGAGGCGGAAGCCGAGAATTATACCAGCGAAAAAATTGTTGATGAGATACTAAAAAGCATTCAGGTGCCTTAGGGAAAGAATTAAAAAGATTGATTTGTAAGTTGTTTTTGCTGTAAAAGAATTTGGATACCAGCAGCAGTTTTTCATAGGATCATCGTTGCGTCGCAATCCTTTCATCATTTGCAGGTATCTGGAGCAGGCGTTTTTAATATGCTCAGTAAAGGATAAAAAGTACAAGAGTGCGACGCAAGAAAAGTTTCACAAACAACAAAAAGCCTGGTACAAAAAAAATATAACGGTCTTAATATTTTAAATAAATGGAAATAATCATCCGTTAAAAAACATGACCCCCGCCGACATACTTAAAAAAGTTAGAGAGCTTGAAATTATTAGCAAAAGGCTCACCAACCACCTGTTTACAGGTGAGTACCATACTGCTTTTAAAGGTAGGGGGATGTCGTTTAAAGAGGTGCGTGAATACCAGCCCGGCGATGATACACGCTTTATTGACTGGAACGTTTCGGCACGTATGGGGCACCCCTATAGTAAGTTGTTTGAGGAAGAAAGAGAATTGACCGTTTACCTTTTAGTGGATGTGAGCTCAAGTACTTTATTTGGAACTTTCAGGCAAAGCAAAAAAGACCTGATAACCGAAATGTGTGCAGTGCTGGCTTTTTCGGCCATCAGTAATAACGATAAGGTAGGGTTGATATTTTTTAGCGATCATGTAGAGAAATTTATACCCGCAAAAAAAGGTCGCGACCATGTTTTATACATGGTACGGGAACTCTTGTATTTTAAACCACACAAGGCTCAGACCGATATTGTAAAAGCCTTGAAGTTTTTAAATAATACCACCCGCCACAAAAGCATTGTATTTGTTTTAAGCGATTTTGCTGATGCCGGTTACCAGGATGTTTTACGCGTTGCAGCCAAACGTCACGATGTAATTGGCGTTCAGGTGTACGACAAGCGGGATGAAAACCTGCCCAATGTTGGATTGCTGCAGGTGATGGATTCCGAAACTGGTAAAATGATGCTGTTAGATACAAACGATACTTTTACGCGTTTTAAATATCATGAGCAATTTTTAAAAGTGCTGGACGATGCTAAGGTGTCGTTTAGAAAAGCAGGTGCCGACCTGATGCAGGTTTCTACAGGCCAGGATTATGTAAAACTGTTACAACAATTTTTTATCAGAAGATCGTAAGTGAAGTATTTGAAAATATATACAATTGTTGCATGCTTATTATTGTTACTGGTTACTGGTAGCAGTGTTTTTAGCCAAAGTGTATCCGCTACTGCGGATCGTGAAAAAATACTACTGGGTGAGCAAATAAAACTATTGCTTAAGTCGGAAAGTGTAAACGACATTATCAGTTGGTTTTCGGTTCCCGATTCGCTTAACCATATGGAGGTGGTTGAACGCAGTAAAATTGATACGATCGAAATTGAAGGGATCAGGAATTATGAGCAAACTATAACCATCACTTCGTTTGATAGCGGCCAATGGCAAATTCCGGCGTTGCAAATAGCAACATCAAAAGCTATTTATAAAACCCAGCCCATCACCATAGAAGTACTGCCTGTTGATGTTTCGCAACTGGAGGAATACCACGATATAAAAGATATTGTGGAAGTGGAAGCGCCCAGGTCGTGGTTAATCATTATAATAATTGCTGCAATCACTTTACTCTCTGCCCTGGGCATCTGGTATTATTTAAACAAGCATAAAAAGCCACAGGTAGCGGCACCAAAAATTTCGGGCAATCTCACGCCGTTACAATGGGCAGAGAAAGAGTTGGATACATTAGCACAGGAAAATTATGTTGCACAGAACAAAGTAAAAAAGCACTACCAACAATTAACAAACATCTGTCGCCAATATTTTTACCTGCAGTTACAACATAAATCGCTTTACGAAACAACCGGCGAGTGGATGCTGCACCTGCAACCTTTACCGGTACAACAGGAAATCAAAACATCGTTTTTGCAATTACTTATACTGGCCGACACCGTAAAGTTTGCCAAATACCTTCCGCCGCAGGAGGAAAATGACAACTCCATAAACACTGCCCGGCAAATGGTAAAGCAGGTTGCTGCCTGGCAAAATACTATTGTTAAATCTCCAAAGAAAAGCAACTGATGTTATACGATTGGTTTAAAAATATCAGTTTTGCACAGCCCTATGTTTTAGCCTTGCTACTAATCATCCCGGTATTAATTTATTGGTACATAAAACACCAGGCCGAAAGGCAGGGTTCTATGTTGGTGACCACCATCCATTTTGTGCGGGAAGTTGGGAGCATACGAACCTGGTTTAAACATGTGCCCTTTATTTTACGATGCCTTGCCTTAGCCAGTTTAATTGTGGCCCTGGCCCGCCCACAACATAAATTTACCGAGCAGCAAACCGAAGGCGAGGGTATTGACATTGTGCTATGCTTTGACATTAGCGGTAGTATGACCGAACGCGATTTTGCCCCCAACCGTATTGAAGCATCCAAAGCTGTTGCATTAGAGTTTGTAAATAGCCGGGCCGGCGATCGTATAGGGGTGGTAATTTTTAGTAGGCAAAGTTTTACCCTAACACCTTTAACCACCGATAAAAATGCGGTGATTTCTCAAATCTCACATATACAAAGCGGTTATTTAAAAGAAGATGGAACCGCTATTGGTTCTGGTTTGGCAACCAGCGTTGATAAATTAAAAGGTGTAAAAACCAAAAGTAAAATAATCATTCTGCTTACAGATGGGGTGGATTTTGGTGGCACCATTCCCCCCGACATCGCCAAGGAAATGGCGAAGCTTTATGGTATAAAAGTGTACACGATTGGTGTAGGTTCCGAGAAAGAAGTGGACGAGCAGGTAGATACACCTTTTGGCAGAATGAATAATAAAAAGCGCCTGGAGTTTAATGAAGGCCTGCTTAAAAATATTGCTGAAGAAACCGGTGGTCAATACTTTCATGCAACCGACAAAGAAACCCTGCTAAAAATTTACGCCAGTATTAACCTGCTTGAAAAATCGAAAATTGAGATAACTACCTACAATCGTTTTACAGAGGAATTTTTACCATGGGTATTAGTAGCCCTCGCATTTATTTTAATAGATATGGTTTTGCGGTTAACCGTTCTTAAAAAATTCCCTTAAACGCTGTTACTTTCGTTCCCAAACCACCCATCCCTTTTGGTATCTTCGCAGTTATGAAGGCACTTGTTTATAAATCAACCGGAAGCTGGTACTCGGCTAAAGCTGATGACGGAAAATTTTATAATGCCCGTATAAAAGGTGTGCTCAAAATTGAGGGAATAACATCAACCAACCCGGTTGCTGTAGGAGATATGGTAGAAATGACGAAAGAAGCAGATGTAGACGACAATGCGATGATAACAGCCATAGTTGACCGCAATAATTATATTGCCCGTAGCTCGCCACACAATAGGCGCCAGCATCATATTGTAGCGTCAAACCTCGATCAAAGCCTTTTGTTTGCCACGCTAAAAGATCCCAAAACCAGCCAGGGTTTTATAGATAGGTTTTTGGTTTCTTCCGAAGCCTATCATATACCATCTGTAATCGTTTTTAATAAAAGCGATGTTTACCGCAAAAAAGAGATGGATAAATTTGCCGAAGTAAAACAGATTTACGAAGGTTGCGGCTATACCGTTGTTTTGGCAAATATGGTTAATAACGAAGGTGTGGATGATATTAAAGCGCTCTTAAAAGATAAAAAAACTTTGCTAAGCGGGCACAGTGGTGTTGGTAAATCCACTTTTATAAATGCCATATTTCCCGAGCTGAATTTACGAACCCAGCAGGTGAGCGATTGGAGTGGAAAAGGCTTGCATACCACCACCTTTGCCGAAATGTTTGACCTGCCTTTTGGAGGAAAAATTATAGATACCCCGGGGGTAAGGGAGTTTGGATTGGTGGATATAAAAAAAGGTGAATTATCGCATTACTTTCCCGAGATGCGTACACGCCTGAACGATTGCCAGTTTAACAATTGCATGCACATTAACGAACCCGATTGTGCCATAAAGGAAGCCGTAAATCAAAATGAAATTCATGTTGACCGATATGTAAGTTACCTGACTATACTGGACACCATGGACGATAAAAATTATTAAATTATTTGGTTGCCAACAAAGGAATACTAATCAACATTGTTGTGTCACTCACTTGTACTTTGATCGCATTATGCAGCGAACAAACCCATTACTTATTATTAAAAATAACGGTGCTCTAATATTTTGGCCAGCTCGTTTACCACTTCATTATCCTTCTGGTCGGTAGGGCAAATTGAAACCCCGTTGTAAATATTATAATGCAGCTTAAGCGGGTGGCCTTTGTATTTAAATTGCCAGTCAACGGTATCTGTATTGTCAGTTTTCCCTGTAAACTTCACATCAAGGTCGCCTGAAAGCATGTTGGCGATGCTATGAAATTTTTTGATTCCGCAATTGTCATCAATTACAGCTTCTATGCTGCCGGATGCATTTATTAATTGGTAGCTCATCGTTTATGTTTATTAAAAATATCAGAATTTGCCGCTTTTAAATTTTCCAGCTTTTTTAACTGCTTTCGCAGTAGCCTTATCGTTGCTTAATAAGCGCTCGGCGCCAACGTTTTTCCCATTCGATGGGCATCCCTTTTTTGCCGCACACGACTGTAAGAACAGGCTTCCAAAAATGGCAATTACTATGGTTGTTCTTTTCATGGTAAGTACAAGAATTTTTGAAATTTGGATGTTAATACCCGTTATTTATAACGAAGTATTTTTAATAACGCTCTTAGCCGGCAATTATTTCACAGGAGAAAATGCTCTCCATAATAATCATTATCAACACTAAAAACTTCGAGCATTATGAAGCGGTGATTTTCTTTGCAACAATATTTAAATCACGATCAATCATAAAAGCATTTTCCTGTAATAATATCCTGTCACGGTTGCTTATAAAAGTATCACTATGTATCATTAACCATTCACCATCGGGTACAAAACTTGTTTCGTTTTCATTACTGTTATTTGATGGTTGCATAGCTCAATCGTTTTAAATTGATCATACCAAAATGGTATCCGGCAATAACGATTATACCCACAACTTTATTTTGCCGGGGCTTCATTATAATCCTGAAACCACGAACTATAAGTAATGTAGTTGTTGGCTATCCTGTCAATTTCTCCGCTTATTTTATCAGCCGATATATCTTTAACTTTTTTTGCCGGAACACCTGCATAAATACTTCCGGGTTCTACAATAGTACCTTCTAAAACCACTGCACCTGCGGCAATAATACTATTG